>JBAVTG010000252.1:0-18403 GCA_049696015.1 Rhizobiaceae bacterium
GCCCATGACTGATTGCCCGCCCGACAAACAACGTCATGTCCGGACCCGGTGTCAGCGCTATTACCAGGGTTGCAATCGCAAATTGGAGGATGACAGAAAAATCAGGAACGAAGGACATGGCATGCGCTCGAGCTGGAGGACGAGCGATGAATGGCGGGCAATTTTGCAAAGGTCAACGTATCTGCAACGGGTTGTGCCAAATCAGCTCTGATTTCACCGAATTCGGCGTGGGCCGAACCCATTTCGGCATGGAATTCGGCAGCGGCGTTTTTCGGTCAAAATCAGGAAAGCGCAACGACTGTTCGCACCAGACTTGCCCCAGCGGCGCATCCTGATAAAAGGCCCGCAACAGCGCCAAGCGCCAGACCTCACCCTGTCAGGAAGTCATCATGAGCAAGTGGAAAGACGTCAAGAAAGTTGTCCTCGCCTATTCCGGCGGATTGGATACATCCATCATCCTCAAATGGCTGCAGACCGAGCTCGGCGCTGAAGTCGTCACTTTTACCGCCGACCTTGGCCAGGGCGGCGAATTGGAGCCGGCGCGCCAGAAGGCAGAATTGATGGGCATCAAGGACATCCGCGTCATGGATGTGCGCGAAGAGTTTGTCGCCGACTATGTCTTCCCGATGTTCCGCGCCAATGCCCAATATGAAGGCCTGTACCTCCTGGGCACGTCCATCGCCCGCCCGCTTATTTCAAAGCATCTTGTTGATATTGCACGTGAAACAGGTGCAGATGCCATCGCCCATGGCGCGACCGGCAAGGGCAATGACCAAGTCCGCTTCGAATTGTCCGCCTACGCGCTGAACCCCGACATCAAGGTCATCGCCCCCTGGCGGGATTGGGAATTCAAATCCCGCACCGACCTGATGAACTTTGCCCGCGACCACCAGATTCCGGTGCCAATGGACAAGCAGGGCGATGCGCCATTCTCGGTTGACGCCAACCTTTTGCACTCCTCATCCGAAGGCAAGGTGCTTGAGGATCCCTGGACAGCGCCGAAGGAATATGTGTTCCAGCGCACCGTCTCGCCAATGGACGCGCCGGACAAGCCCACCGAAATTGAAATTTCCTTCAAAAAAGGCGACCCCGTCGCCATCAACGGCAAACCGATGAGCCCAGCGACAATCCTGTCGACACTCAACGATCTTGGCCGCGACAATGGCATTGGCCGCCTCGATCTGGTGGAAAACCGCTTCGTCGGCATGAAATCGCGCGGCATCTACGAAACGCCCGGCGGGACAATTCTCTTGCAGGCTCACCGCGCGATCGAATCCATCACGCTCGACCGCGGCGCGGCTCACCTCAAGGACGACATCATGCCGCGCTATGCCGAACTCATCTACAACGGCTTCTGGTTCTCGCCAGAGCGCGAAATGTTGCAGGCCCTCATCGACAAGAGCCAGGATGACGTGGAAGGCGACGTGCGCCTGACGCTTTACAAGGGCAATGTCATCGTCACCGGCCGCCGCTCGAAGAAGTCGCTTTATTCGGACGCACTGGTCACCTTCGAGGATGATCAGGGCGCATACGACCAGAAAGATGCCGCAGGCTTTATCAAGCTCAACGCGCTGCGTCTGCGCACACTTGCGGCGCGCAAGCGCCGTAGCTGATCAGATGGACCGGCAGGACAACGGAACAGCGCAAACTGTGCGCCACCGGCTCGTCCTGTTTTTCCCCGGCTTTGAACCGCTCGGCGCGGAGGCGCATCGCGGCCGGTTTGAGCGGGCATTGGTCAAAACCAGCGCTGCCTACAAGGTGCAGTTTTCCGCAACGCCTTTGTCAAAACGCGCAACAGGTCTGGATGGTTTTTCTGTAGAGGGGTCTGGCCCGCACTGGCAAACCAGAACCGAAATCGCCGTTTTCGACTGGGCGTCCATTCTGGAGCGCTACGAGAATCGATCACGCGGGCGAAGGTTCGCTTCGGGCGCCACAGCGCTGGCGGCGTTCGTGCTCAATGGCACGCTCTCGCGATATCTGGGGGTGAGCTGGCGCTACGGTTTTTTCTTCTTTTATCCCATGGTGATGCTGGCCGCATGCTTTGCCGCTGGAGTTTTCGCCGCGCTTTTTGCCGGACCGGTTTGGTTGAAATTCATCATCGCACTGGCCGTAACGACTGGCACATTGGCACTTGCCTCGCGCAAAGCCCACTTGCTTTTGATGATGGATGATTGGGCTTTTGCACAGTGTCTGGCCAATCAATCCGACGCGGTGATCGCCGAGAAGATGACCGCATTCCAGGACGCGCTGAAGGTCGAGTTGTCCTCATTTGCGGGTGATGAAGTCTTGGTGGTCGGCCACAGTCTTGGATGTGTTTTTGCAGTGGACGCGCTGGGCGCTGTTTCATCGGCCCCTGATCGCAAGGTCACATTGATGACGGCGGGATCAAGCCTTCTGAAAATTGCGCTGCACAAGAACGCGGATTGGCTGCGAGAGCGTGTTTCCCGGCTTGTGGTTTCAGGCTGCCGCTGGCTCGATGTGCAAGCTCTGACAGATGTGATTTCATTTTACGGGTCAAATCCTGCAACTTCAATCGGCATCGAAAGCGCGGCTCCGCCCAAGGTTTTGAAGATACGATTCCGGCATATGTTGTCTCCGCAATCCTATGCAAAAGGGAAATACAATCTGTTCAGGACTCACCGTCAATTCGTCTTGGGAGCGGAACAGCCATATGTCTATTCCTTGCATATGATGGCCTGCGGGCCTTATTCTGGCGCGCAAATCTGGCAGCAGCCCGGGTTGCCCGCGCAAACCGGATCCTGAGCTTATTTGGGAACTTGAAAGAGCATGACCGTATTGACCGGCCAAATTGCGTGGATCATTCTGGTCGTCGGCTGGTATGCCATTCGCTATCCGTTTGAGCGCAGGGCCAAGCAATCGCGAACTGAAAAGTCCGCCCGCAATGCCAGCGAGTGGACACGCATGTGGATTTCTGGAACGGGGCTGGGAATCATTCCGATTGTGTACCTGGCAACTGGCTGGCCAGCTTTCGCCAACTATGTGCCCTCGTTTGTCCAGACAGGCGCCGGGATTATCACCGCGATTGCCGCATTGTGGATGTTCCGGGCCACGCATGTGGCCTTGGGCAGGTTTTGGTCGGTCTCGCTCGACATACGCGATGGCCACAAACTGGTCACGGATGGCATTTATGCAAAATTGCGCCACCCAATGTATTCGGCATTCTGGTTGATGGCTTTGGCGCAGGCGCTGCTGCTGCCAAACTGGATTGCCGGACTGTCTGGGTTGGTTGGCTTCGCCTATTTGTTCTTCTTGCGCATCGGGCCTGAAGAGAAAATGATGGAAGACACGTTCGGCGCGGACTATGTGAAATACAAGAACAAAACAGATCGCATCATACCGGGTGTTTGGTGACGATCGAAGGGTGGCGTTTTGACACGGTATGAATTCGTCCGGGCAATATGTGCCATGGCACTGTCGCTCTCTCTCATGAGTATGCCTTCGGCAGTGGCCGCTCAGGCATTGGCCAGAACCGCAACCGTGACCGCTGTTGATATCCCTGACGCGGCCTGCTCGAAGGGATTCCACAAGGCAAAACTTAGCGCTTCAAGCATGAAGCCTGGCGAGCCTGCCTATATCGAGTTCCGCTCGCGCATGTCTGCCGCCATTCCATCCGGCCATATGTATGTGGTTTTCGGCCGGTTGGATGCGAACGGAGTGCCGGTAACCCACCACATCGTTGGCCTCTATCCAAAAGGTCTGCTGCTTGGAATGTACGGCGGAGCGGTGGCCTGGGTTCCGGCCCATGTCAAGCCATTCGGCCAGGAATGCACGATTGGCGCTGTTATCGACGCTTGGCGCATCTCCCTTTCAGAATCCCAGTATCAATCCGTTTTGGCGCGCGCCCGCGCCAAATTGGCCAAGCCGCCGCTGTGGAACATGTTCGGCTTCAACTGCAACCATTTTGCTGCTGAATTCGGAGATTTGATTGGCTTGACGCGGCCAAGCAACAGTGCCCTGCCGGCCTTTGCCTATTTGCCCGCCTACATGAAAGCGAACCCATCGAGGTCGGCGAAAGCAAAATAGGCAGACACAGGATTGACAAACTGGCAGGCGCGTCGAAATCTTCGCCCATGCGCGGCCAGTCGGAACATGGGATCAGCACTGAAAAATTTGCGGCAATTTCCAGCCTGCCGATCTGGTCAGGCGCGCTGAAATTGAGTCCGCTCACAGGCGGAATCTCAAATGAAAGCTGGGTTGTGACGGACTCGATCAAATCGCGCGTGGTGCGCTTTGGCGACGATTACCCGTTCCACCATGTCGACCGCGCCCACGAGTCCATGGTGGCGCGCGCGGCCCATGCTGCCGGGTTTTCGCCAGAGGTGATCACAACGGTTCCCGGCATGATGGTCACGCAGTTTCTGGAAGCCAGAACGTATGACGCCGACAGTGTTCGCAAATCCATTCAAGAGCTTTCGGCCTTGGTGAAAGCCTTCCACCAAACCATGCCACAGCATGTTTCCGGTTATGCGCGGCTGTTCTGGGTGTTTCACGTCATCCGCGACTATGCACGGACATTGCAGATTGCAGGGATGAGCGAAACCGCGGAGCTTTCGCGCTTTTGCCAGATCAGCAAGGCCCTTGAGTCCGTCCAGGTTCCTTTGCCGTTGATCTACGGCCACAATGATCTGTTGCCGGCTAATTTTCTCGCAGCCGACGGCCGGATATGGCTGATTGATTTCGAGTATGCGGGCTTTTCCACAGCGATGTTTGATTTGGCGGGTCTTTCGTCCAACTCTGGCTTCAGCCGGGATCAATCGCTGGAGCTTTTGGAAATCTATTTCGGCGAGAGTCCGGATCCGGGCCTGATCAGATCGCTTGAAGCCATGCAATGCGCTTCGCTTTTGCGCGAAGCGATGTGGAGCATGGTGTCAGAGTGTTACCTGAAAGCGCCTGGCGTGGACTATGAAGCCTACACAGCTGCCCAGCTGGAAGCCTTTTCCCAGCGCTTGGAGAACTACCAAATCCGTTATGGAAAGATCCCCTTATCATGACCTTGCCATCCCATGCTGCCATCATTGTCGTCGGCGGCGGCATTATCGGCTGTTCGACAGCCTATCATCTGGCGCGCGATCACAAGGCGGATGTGATCCTGCTGGAGCAAGGCAAATTGACATCCGGCTCGACCTGGCACGCGGCCGGGTTGGTAGGCCAGTTGCGGTCCTCCGCATCGATTACCCGCGTGCTGAAATACTCGGTTGAACTTTACAAGCAGCTGGAAGCAGAGACCGGGCTGGCGACCGGATGGAAGATGACCGGATGCCTGCGGCTTGCCACAAATGAGGACCGCTGGACCGAGTACAGGCGTTTGGCCACCACGGCGCGTTCCTTTGGCATGGACATGCATCTGGTCTCGCCCGACGAAGTCAAGAAGATGTGGCCCATGATGGATGTATCCGATCTGGTTGGCGCATCCTTCCTGCCGACAGACGGACAGGCAAGTCCGTCCGACATCACACAATCGCTGGCAAAAGGCGCGCGCATGCATGGCGCGAAGATTTTCGAAAATGTTGAAGTCACCGGCTTTGAGATGGCTGGCAACCGGATCAACGCAGTCTTGACGGATCAGGGCCGGATTGAATGCGAAACTGTGGTGAACTGCGGCGGGCAATGGGCACGGCAGATTGGCGCCATGGCTGGCGTCAATGTGCCGCTGCAGCCTATCAAGCATCAATACATCATCACCGAAAAGATCGATGGTCTGGCGACCGATTGTGCCACCATCCGCGACCCGGACCGGCGAACCTATTTCAAGGAGGAGGTCGGCGGCCTTGTGATGGGCGGCTATGAGCCGAATCCGCAGCCATGGGTAAGAGGGGACGTGCCGCCGGATTGGCAATTCCGCCTGTTCGACGATGACTGGGATCATTTCGAACAACACATGACGCAGGCAATCGCCCGCATTCCGGCCCTTGAGACTGCCGGCGTCAAGCAGATGATCAACGGGCCGGAAAGCTTCACGCCCGATGGCAATTTCATTCTTGGCCGCAGCGTGGAATGCGCCAACTTTTATGTCGGCGCCGGCTTCAATGCCTTCGGCATTGCCTCCGGCGGCGGCGCTGGCTGGGCGCTCGCTGAATGGGTTGTGCGCGGCGAAGCCCCGCTGGATTTATGGGCTGTCGACATCCGCCGGTTCTCGGCCTTGCACAAGGATCGTGACTGGGTATGCGCCCGCACCGAGGAAGCCTATGGCAAACATTACACCATTGGCTTCCCGCATGAGGAATATGAGAGCGGCCGCCCCCGCATTGTTTCACCTTTGTACAAGCGCCTTCAAAGCCATGGCGCGGTTTTCGGCTCCAAGCTTGGCTGGGAAAGGCCGAATTGGTTTGCGCCAGAAGGCATGGATACTAGCGACGTCTACTCCATGGGCCGGCAAAACTGGTTTGAACCTGTTGGCGGGGAGCATCACCATGTGCGCAACCAGGTTGGCATTTTTGACCAGTCATCCTTCGCCAAATATGAAATGCGCGGCAGCGACGCGGCCACGCTGCTTGATTACATTTGCGCCAATGACATGGCGAAGGATCCGGGCAGGCTGACCTATACGCAAATGCTCAACAGCAAGGGCGGAATCGAGTGCGACCTGACCGTGGCGCGGCTGGCGAGCGACCATTTCTATATTGTCACTGGCACCGGTTTTCGCACCCACGATCTTGCCTGGATACGCGACCACTTGCCGCCAGGCGTGGATGTGCATCTTGACGATGTCACCGAGGCTTACGGCACCCTGTCGCTGATGGGTCCCAATGCGCGCGCGGTACTGAGCCAAGTGACTGATGCCAGTATCACAAACGGGGCCTTCCCATTCGGTCATGCAAGGATGATCGATATTGACACAGTGCCAGTGCGCGCGCTCAGGGTGACCTACGTCGGTGAGCTCGGCTGGGAATTGCATGTCCCGATAGACAGTATTGGCAAGGTTTTCGATATGTTGATGGAAAAGGGCGAGGATCAGCTTATCCGCCCTATCGGCTATCGCGCGCTGGAATCTTTGCGGCTGGAAAAGGGCTATCGCGCGTGGGGGACTGACATCACCCCGAACGATTCGCCATTCGAGGCCGGACTTGGCTGGGCTGTGAAACTCAAATCCGGCCGCGATTTTGTCGGGCGCGGCGCAACACTGGATTTGCTGGCCAAACCGCTGGTCAAGCAATTTGCCGGATTTATCACCGATGACCCCTCTGTCGTGCTGATTGGCCGCGAGACAATCCTGCGCAACGGCGAATTTGCTGGCTATCTGACCTCTGGTGGATTTGGCTACACCATCGGCAGACCGATCGGTTATGGTTATGTCCGCAATCAAGCCGGTGTGACAGATCAATGGCTTGCTTCAGGTGACTACGAGCTGGTTGTCGCCAACCAGACATTCAAGGCGGCTATCTCGATGATACCGCTGGTCGACCCACAGATGCACAAGATCAGGGCCTGACGCCTTTCAGGTCCAATCCAAGCCATGCTAGAGCAAGGTCTATGGCAAAACTCAAAGCGCACGAAGTCGATGGCTATTTGTCGAGATCCACACTTGGGCACAAGATCATCCTGATCTATGGCCCGGATCGCGGGCTTGTGTCGGAACGCGCCAAGGCAGTTGCAGCGTTGACGAAGGTGCCGCTGGATGATCCGTTTTCGGTGATCCGTCTCGATGCATCGGCGATCCAGGCTGATCCTGCGCGGTTGGCGGACGAGGCGCTGACCGTGTCCATGTTCGGCGGCAACCGCTTGGTCTGGGTCAAGGATGCGGGCAACGAAAAGGGTCTGGTAGATGCCCTCAAAGCATTGTCAGTCAATTTCCCCGAAAGCGCCACGATCCTGATCGAGGCCGATGATTTGAAGCCAACGTCGGCGCTTCGGTCGCTGTGCGAAAACGCTGCTGCTGCCATGGCGTTGCCCTGCTATGCCGACGACGCGCGCGCTGTGGATGCATTGATTGACCGCGAGCTGTCAAAGGAGCAGCTTTCAATCTCTCTGGATGCCCGGAATCTCCTCAAATCCAGTCTTGGCGGCGACCGATTGGCTTCCATTTCCGAGATAGAGAAGCTTGTTCTTTACAGCCGAGGGCAGAAGCGGATCGAGGCCAACGATGTCAGCGCAGCGATTGGCGATGTTTCTTCGACAACAATCGACCAGCTGGTTGACGGTATATTGGGCGGAGATGTTGCCGATTTTGATGCGGCCTATGCATCGCTTCTCTCCAAGGGCACGGCGCTGCAAGCTATTCTTGCGGGTGTTACGCGCCAGATCAGCGCCCTTATGGAACAGCGGTTTGGCATGGACCGTGATGGAAAAACTGCTGCCGCCGTGGTTGCCGCTGCAAAACCGCCAGTGTTTTTCACACGAAAGCCAATAGTCGAGCGCATACTTTCATCGACACAGACCGTATCCTTGATGTCATATCTGTCCCGCCTGCAGAACGCTGTTTTGGAAAGCCGAAAACAGGCGGGCCTTTCGGATCAAATCGTCCAGCGGGTCCTGCTTGGCATCACGCTCGAACAGTCGCGCAATCGCAATCCGCGGCGGCGTTGAGTTTGTTTCGCGCTCGAATCAATCTTTCTGCAGACGCCGGCAAATATCATCCAGCTGCTCAAGTGACTTGTAACGTACCGATACAGTGCCGCCGTTGGCGCGGTGGTCGATATTGACCGTCATACCTGTCGTGTCGGACAGAAGCTTCTCCAGCGCGCGTGTGTCGGCATCCTTTTCAACGGGTTGGGCGCGGTCTTTTGGCGGCAATCCATTGGATACTTGTTGGGCAAGGCTTTCCGCCTGGCGGACTGACAACCCGTCACGGATGATTTTTTGTGCCAGGGCGAGAGGATTTTCAGCCGTTACCAATGTGCGCGCATGGCCGGCGGAAAGCTGGCTGGATTTCAGCATATCAAGCACGCCTTCGGGCAGTTTCAGCAGGCGCAATGAATTTGCGACATGGCTGCGGCTTTTGCCGATGACCGTGCCGAGATCGGCCTGCGTATAGGCATGCTCGTCGACCAATTGCTGATAACCAAGTGCTTCTTCGACAGGATTTAGATCGGCACGCTGCACATTTTCAACGATGGCGATCTCGAGCGCTTGCCGGTCATCGACTTGACGGAGCACAACCGGCACCTCCGTCAATCCAGCTTGTTGCGCGGCCCGCCAGCGCCGTTCGCCAGCAATGATTTCATAGCGCCCAGCCTGTCCGGGCTCACGCCTGACAACGATCGGCTGCACCAACCCGTGTGTCCGGATTGACTGGGCTAGGTCCTCGAGCAATTCAGGTGCGAATTCTCGACGAGGATTGCGGGGATTGCGGGAAATCAACTCAATAGGAACATGCCGATCCGGCGCGACAACTGGCGCCTGCGCTGCAATCGGCGAATCCATGTCGCCGATCAATTGTGCAAGTCCGCGGCCAAGGCGTTTGCGGGTAGGGTCTTCGTTCATTTGCTCGGTTCCCGGCTGTCAAGTGTGGATTGTTACGGTACTGAATCGGTTAGGCGGCGCGCAGCCTGCGCTCGCGTTGGATCACTTCTGAAGCAAGCTGCAAATAGGCCTGGCTGCCGGAACATTTCAGGTCGTAGAGAATGGCAGGCTTGCCATGCGACGGCGCTTCGGAAATGCGGACATTACGCGGGATAATGGTTCGGTAAACCTTGTCGCCCATATGTGCCCTTACGTCGTCAACTACTTGATTTGCAAGGTTATTTCGCCCATCGAACATGGTCATGACAATGCCCTGGATCAACAGGCCGGGATTGAGCGACTGCCGGACCTGTTCGACGGTTTGCAAGAGCTGGCTTAGGCCCTCAAGAGCAAAAAACTCGCATTGAAGCGGCACAAGGATTGAATCGGCGGCGGCCATGGCATTGAGGGTCAAAAGGTTGAGTGATGGCGGACAATCAATCAGCACATATGTTGCGCCGCCGACATCGCCTTCACGCAATGCCTTGCGCAATTTGTGAGCCCGATCAGGTTCGCTGGCAATTTCCATTTCTACGCCAAGCAGATCAAGTGTAGATGGCACGACAGACAGATTGGGGACTGATGTCTGAACAGACGCTGCTGCAACACTCGCCCGGCCAGTGATGACATCATAGGAGGACACTTCGCGTTTGCGCCGGTCAATGCCAAGCCCTGTGGAAGCATTGCCTTGCGGGTCAACATCGACAATCAGGACTTTTTCGCCAATCGCAGCCAGCGCAGTGGCAAGATTGATTGCTGTCGTGGTCTTGCCGACGCCACCTTTCTGGTTAGCTATGGTTATAATTCGCGGCATGACGGGCATGGTGGAGTCCTTGGCCGCTCAGGCCTTGTCGCCTATCGGCAAAGCCGAGCGGATTTCCAGAATGGTTGATGCGCGATCTACCGCGCTCGCATGCTCTAGCAGATCAAGCCGCCACCCGTCACCTGCCGCGATGATTTCTTCACGGTATTCACGCCCCTTGTGGAAAAGAGCCGTTGCCCCGCCAATCATCCATGGTCGCGACAACTCGAGCAAATTATCCAGATTCGTCAATGCGCGGGCCGTAATGACTTCGGCCGGGCCAGTGGCGGCATATGCATCTTCGATGCGAAGTCTATGGACGACGCCAGAACCGCCAGTCTCCAGAAGGGCCTGCCGCAGGAATGCCGCCTTTTTGCCGTTGCTTTCGACCAAATGGACGATGCCGCCTGGGGATTCGCACATAACAATTGCCATGACGAGACCCGGTAAACCACCGCCACTGCCAATATCGACCCACGTCCCTGTCGGTTTGCGGATGGCGGTGAGTTGAAAGCTGTCAACGACATGCCGGCTCCAGAAATCATTGAGGGTCGAAGGTGCCGCCAGATTGAAGCTTTTTGACCATTTCAGGAAGAGCGCTTCAAATGCAAGCAAGCGCTCAAACGTTTCACGTGAAACGTCTGGCGTGATTGTTCGCAGTTTCTGCAGCTTGCTATCGGTCATTATGTCAGACCGCCTTGCGGCCATGCGCCTCCACCCGTCGCACCTCCATAAGCACCAGTGCAAGCGCCGCCGGCGTCATGCCCTCGATCCGTTGCGCCTCCGCAAGACTGCCCGGCTTGCGATTTGTGAGCTTTTGACGGAGTTCGTTGGACAGGCCGGAAAGCGCCTGGAAATCAACCTCTTCCGGTATCAGCCGGGCTTCCTCACGGCGTAACAAAGCTGCGTCGCTCGATTGACGCTCCATGTAAACGGCATACTGTGCCTCAATTTCCAGTGCATCTCGTGTCGTGCCAACAATTGAGTTCAATTCAGGCCAAACAGCTGCCAACCGGGAAATGTTTATGCCGGGGTAAGCCAACAATTCATATGCTGATCGCCGAACACCATCCATGTTCAGCTGAATGCCATGGCGCGCTGCCTCTTGTGGAGTCAGCGAGAGGTTTTTGGCCAACCCGCGCGCTTGATTAAATGCAGCACTGCGTGCACGGAATTTTGTCTCGCGAGGCAAATCAACAATGCCCCATTCAAGGCCGAACGGCGTCAATCGCTCATCTGCGTTGTCGGCGCGCAAGGAAAGCCGGTATTCAGCCCGGGACGTGAACATACGATAAGGTTCGCTGACACCCCTCGACGTCAAATCATCAACCATAACGCCGATATAGCTCTGCGATCTGCTCATCCTTACAGGCTCCTGCCCACCGGCAACACGAGCAGCGTTTAATCCCGCCAGAAGCCCTTGCGCCGCTGCTTCTTCATATCCTGTCGTTCCATTGATTTGACCTGCAAGGAACAGGCCTCGGATACGCCGTGTCTCCAGAGTCTGGTTTAGCTCGCGTGGATCAACATGATCATATTCAATCGCATAGCCCGGCTTGAGAATTGTTGCCCTCTCCAATCCGGGAATCGTCTTGAAAAACCTGATCTGCACATCTTCCGGCAAAGATGTCGACATGCCATTTGGATAAACAGTGGAATCATCCAAACCCTCTGGTTCCAGAAAGATCTGATGCCCGTCACGCTCCCCGAACTTGACAACCTTATCCTCGATCGACGGGCAATACCGCGGTCCGGCCCCCGTGATCGCCCCCGAATAGAGAGCAGACCTGTGCAGATTATCCCGAATGACCTTGTGCGACGCTTCATTGGTACGGGTAATCCCGCACTCGACCTGGCGACAGGCCGTATGATCCGTCATCAACGAAAAATAAGATGGCACATCGTCTGCCGCCTGGCGTTCCAAGCTTGCCCAGTCAATCGTATCTCCGTCAAGGCGCGCCGGTGTTCCCGTTTTCAGGCGCCCAAGAACAAAACCGAACCGCTCAAGAGTCTTGCTTAAACCAACAGAGGGCGCTTCGCCCAACCGGCCGGCGGGAATACGGACGTCGCCCAAGTGAATGAGACCCCGCAAGAAGGTCCCGGTTGTCAAAACGGCGGCACCGCACGCCAACTCCCGACCATCAACGAGAACGACACCGCCAACATCTCCGTTCACGAGCACAAGATCATGCACATCACCTTCCACGATATGCAGATTCACATAATTGGAAAGCAATGACTGAACCGAAGACCGGTACAGTTTCCGGTCAGCCTGTGTGCGTGGACCGCGAACAGCTGGCCCTTTTCGACGATTGAGCAGGCGAAACTGAATTCCAGCAGCATCTGCTGCCCGACCCATAACACCGTCGAGAGCGTCAATCTCGCGCACCAGGTGACCCTTGCCAAGTCCGCCAATCGCCGGATTGCACGACATCGCTCCGACAGTGGCAAAGCTGTGCGTAACCAACGCAGTCCGAGCGCCAGCGCGCGCCGCAGCTGCCGCTGCCTCCGTCCCCGCATGGCCACCGCCAATGACAATGACATCAAACATGATCATGGTCTTCCTACAAAAAACAATCGCCTAGTGCGGACGCCATCCGAAAGTCAAGTAGCGTCATGTTTCACGTGAAACATATATTCCATCGCGTATCCACCGATTCCATCGACTGTTTCACGTGAATCACTTGCCAATGCAGAAACGCGAAAAAATCACTTCTAGCAATTCTTCAACATCAACATCACCGGTCAGTTGGCCTATACAGTCAGTCGCGCGCCGTAGGTGCTCCGCTGCTATCTCCAAATCGGAAACACTGCCCTTGACAAAATCCAGCTCCCTTAAGCAGCTGGCTATCAATGCCTTCTGCCGCTGCTGGACGACCAAGATTTCACCATTTTTTGAGAAACTTTCGGCAATTGAGCGAATACCATCGAGCAAGGCCTCCAAACCAGCCCCGGACTGTGCTGAAATTGAATAGTCATAGTTGCCACTTACAGAATCCAGCAAATCCATCTTATTGCCTACCCGCAAAATGTGAGGCGCAGATGTTTCGACATCCAATTTGATCGGGTTCGAGAGGTCTTCCAATAACAAGACAACATCAGCATTCGCAGCACGCCCGAGCGCGCGCTCAATCCCGATAGATTCGACAATCCCCGCGCCATCACGAATACCCGCAGTGTCCGTAAAAATCGCCAAACTTCCACCAAGATCCAGACGCAGATCAATCAAATCGCGCGTTGTCCCGGCCTCCTCGGTGGCAATGGCAACATCACGGCCAGCCAAGGCATTCAACAGGCTCGACTTGCCTGCATTTGGGGCGCCAAGAATAACGACCCGCAAGCCATCGCGAATGATCTCTGCGCCAGCCGAACGACCTAGACATGTCTCCATCGTAATCGATAAGGCGTGCGCTTTCGCCAGAACACCACTCATCGCAGACGAAGCAACGTCGTCCTCGTCGGAAAAATCGATAGCCGCCTCGATCATCGCCCGGCATTGGACCAATTCGCCACGCCACTCACCGTAGATGCTGCTTAGCGTTCCATCGGCCTGAAGATGTGCCAACCGCAGTTGAGACTCGGTTTCCGCAGCGATCAGATCACCTAGACCTTCGGCCTCTGCCAAATCCAGCTTGCCGTTCAAAAACGCTCGTTTTGCAAATTCACCCGGAAGTCCGTGGCGAACACCGTCGAAGCTTTCCAGAAATGCCGAGACTGCCCGGACTACCGCAATGCTTCCATGCAAATGAAATTCAGCACTATCTTCGCCTGTGAAGTTGTCTGGACCAGGAAAAAAGACATTCAGACACCGATCCAAAATGTCGCCATTGGCATTTCGAAACGGCGCGTAGCGCATGACCCGCGGTTCCGGCGCGAAGCCGAGCGATTTTTCGAGAATGGACCTTGTCAAGCCGCCAGAGACACGGATAACAGCTACGCCGCAAGGAAGCCGTCCGCTGGACAGCGCAAATATCGTTTCGGCGCTTTTCATTTCCCGGCACCAGCCGGGTGGAAAACGCGCAGTTCAGGTTCGAGCCTGGAAAGAACAGGTCCCGAAACCGATTCATTTCGAGTCCGAATCGGAAACATCATTCCCGCCTTCGTCAGGTATTCATTGAATCGAAGAACTCGCCATTGCCCTTTGTCTGCTTCAACTTATCGATCAGGAATTCAATCGCGTCAGTCGTTCCCATCGGCGCAAGGATACGGCGCAGCACATATATCTTCTGCAATTCCTGCTTCGGCACAAGCAGGTCTTCCTTGCGGGTGCCGGATTTGAGAATATCCATAGACGGGAAAATACGCTTGTCGGCAACCTTGCGGTCAAGCACGATTTCGGAATTGCCAGTGCCTTTGAATTCTTCGAAAATCACCTCATCCATCCGGCTGCCAGTGTCGATCAGGGCAGTGGCAATGATGGTGAGTGAACCGCCTTCTTCAATATTGCGGGCAGCGCCAAAGAAACGTTTGGGCCGTTGCAAAGCGTTGGCGTCAACACCACCGGTCAACACCTTGCCGGATGACGGCACTACAGTGTTATAGGCGCGGCCGAGACGTGTGATTGAATCCAGCAGAATGACCACATCGCGGCCATGTTCGACCAGGCGCTTGGCCTTTTCGATAACCATCTCCGCCACCTGGACGTGGCGTTGCGCCGGCTCGTCGAAAGTCGACGAAACCACTTCACCCTTTACCGAGCGCTGCATATCGGTGACTTCTTCCGGCCGCTCATCAATGAGCAGCACAATCAGATAGCATTCCGGGTGGTTGGCGGTAATCGAATGGGCAATGTTCTGCAGGAGAACCGTCTTACCGGTCCGGGGCGGCGCAACGATCAAACCACGTTGGCCTTTTCCAAGCGGCGCGACAAGATCAATGACACGCGCTGACAGGTCCTTAGTTGTAGGATTCTCGATTTCCATTTTGAACCGCTCATTTGGGTAGAGCGGCGTCAGATTGTCAAAATGCGTCTTGTGCTTGATCTTTTCTGGATCTTCGAAATTGATCGTATTCACTTTCAGGAGAGCGAAATACCTCTCACCTTCTTTGGGACCCCTGATCGGACCCTCAACAGTATCACCGGTCTTCAATGAAAACCGGCGGATTTGCGAAGGTGATATATAGATATCGTCGGGGCCCGGCAGATAATTGACATTCGCCGAGCGCAGGAAGCCGAAACCATCCTGCAGCACTTCAACGACGCCTTCACCAATAATTTCGACTTCCTGTGCCGCGAGCTTTTTCAGAATGGCAAAAATCAACTCCTGCTTGCGCATCGTCGAAGCATTTTCAACTTCGAGTGATTCTGCGAACGCCAAAAGGTCGGTCGGATTCTTGCTCTTGAGTTCCTGAAGTTTCATTTCCTGCATTAGGGTAGACCTTGGCCACGAGGAGATTGTTGCCCTTGGATTTCGCAAGCGTCTGAAAGACGGAAATAAACAATATGCGAAAGGGCTTGAGGAGAGGAGGCCTACATACCCTCCAAGCGACGTCAGGGCAAGATCAATTCTTGCGCTGAATCAGCCATCAAAACGGCTTAACGACCACCATTATCACAATAATGATCATCAGTACGGTAGGAATCTCATTGACCATCCGCCAATGGCGCGCACTTTTTACATTCTGGTCATTGGCAAACACACGCACCGCCTTCGAAAGATAACTGTGGAAAGCCGATAGCGCCACAACGGCGAGCAGTTTGATATGAAGCCAGCCGCCTTTGAAACCAAAAGCGTCCCAAGCCATCCACACACCCAGCACCCAGGCAAACATCATCGCCGGATTGATGATGACTGTCAGTAAACGTTTTTCCATCAGCTTGAACAGCTCCGACTGTTCGGAACCTGGGGGCGCATCCGCATGATAGACGAAAAGGCGCGGCAAATAGAACATGCCCGCCATCCAGGCGATCACCGCCATCACATGGACAGCCTTGATCCAAAGATAGAGATTTTGGGGATCAATCCAAAACAAAGCAGCAGTCAACAGCGCCAGAATCGCCAACGCGCCAAATGCCCGCATCGCAGCTTTTCGGCCAACACTATTCTGATCCATTGACATCAACCGCGTCTCACCAATTCCACCATCCTGCGAACATGCTCCGGATCAGCTTCAGGGGTAATTCCATGGCCAAGATTGAAAATCAGCGGCCCATTGCCTAGCGTGGCCAGAACGGTTGCAACGCCATCCTCAAGCGCCTTGCCACCGGCAACAACTGCAAGCGGATCAAGATTGCCTTGCACGGGACCAGATGACTGGATTTCCTGTGCCAGCCACGCCGGCATTGCCCAATCCAATCCGACAGCATCAACGCCAGTCCTCAAACGGTAGCCCCGCAAAAATGCGCTCACACCCTTAGGAAACCCGATGATCTTGGCATCTGGCCTAACGGACCGAACCCGATCCACCATCTGCCGTACCGGCCTGATGCAGGCGCGTTCAAACATCGACTCATCCAAAACACCAGCCCAGGAATCGAAAATCTGCACCGCATCAACGCCGGCATCGATCTGGCGCAATAGATAATCGGCAGACACATCCGCAAGCAGCGAAAGCAGCGCATCAAACTGCGCAGGATATCGATGGGCAAACAACCGGGCAGGGGCCTGATCAGGTGTGCCCTTGCCGGCAATCATATAGGTCGCAACCGTCCAGGGAGCCCCGCAGAAGCCGAGGAGCGCCGTTTGGCTATCCAAGGCCCGCTTGATCGATCGCACCGCCTCATAGACCGGTTCAAGATTCACGTGAAACAAGGCCGGATCAATCGAGCTGACCTCTTCAGGCAATATCGGCTTCAAAAGCGGACCATGTCCTTCGGCAAACGCAAGATCGCGCCCCAGCGCATGCGGCACAACCAGTATGTCCGAGAACAATATTGCCGCATCAAAACCATAACGCCGGATTGGCTGCAGCGTCACCTCTGTTGCCAATTTTGGATTGTAGCACAGGTCCAGAAAGCTACCGGCGTTCTTGCGAGTCTCGCGGTACTCGGGAAGGTATCGCCCCGCCTGGCGCATCATCCAGATAGGAGGTGGGTAAATCAACTCACCATCCAGCACTTTCAAAATTTTCTTGTCAGCTGTCATGGCTTATCCCTGATCTCTCTAAAATCCTGATTCAAGGATTTCTGTCTTATTATGATTCTTAGAGTCTGTTTGTATCGGGGATAGTCGCTTTTGCCGCAACTATCCAAAATACCGCCGGCCTTGCCCAGCTGAAGGATAACTTTCAGAAAGCAACGCAAACAATGAACTAAACGAGAATTTCATCATGTTATTCAATAGGTTGCAGTCAATTCCGGCTTCTCTCAATTGTGAATAGGCTGTGCACTAATTTTCGGAAACTGGCAACTGTCGGTGTTTTCCACATACATCACAACTCAAGCCCACACTGCCGCAGGCTGTGGGCAAACTGGCACCTTTCCCCTGGTCTGAAGGCTCGCCTGCGATTCGCGATCAGTTTATCCACAGCCGCCCACAGGCCATCGCGCCGGACATCACTGCCCCTGATTGGTGAAAAACAGCCGCAGGCCCTTGCGGAGACGCCCGACTTTTCCGATGGAAGCACCATGACCAGAATAATCCTCGCCTCAAAAAGCCCATTCCGCGCCATTTTGATGAAGAACGCAGGTTTGACGTTTGCACAGGAGCAGGCACAGATTGACGAGCGCGCAATCGAAACTGCATTGCAAAAGACCGGCACCAGCCCGGAAGACCTGGCGCTCATCCTGAGCGAAGCCAAGGCGCTGGATGTATCAGAACGCAATATCGACGCGCTGGTGATCGGATCGGACCAGACCCTGTCGCTCGGCGATGACGTGTTGCACAAGGCCAGCACAATGGATGATGCGCAGCGCCGGTTACTGCAACTGTCCGGCCGCACCCATCAGCTGAACAGCGGCGCTGTACTGGCACGCAATGGCGAAACACTGTGGCGGCATGTATCGGTGGCGCGCCTGACAATGCGCGACTTGACGCCGGCATTCATCGGGCGGCATCTGGCCCAAGCCGGCGCCAAAGTGCTTGGCTCGGTCGGATGTTACCAACTGGAAGGCGAGGGTCTTCAATTGTTCGAGACGATAGAAGGGGACTATTTCACCATCGTCGGACTGCCAATGCTGCCGCTGCTGAAACAGCTTCGCGC
>JBAVTG010000253.1:0-1854 GCA_049696015.1 Rhizobiaceae bacterium
ACCGCCACTTCATGGCCACTGTCCACTTCGCGTTTGACATGGCGCGCCACAGTCTTGATGCGTTCAATGTTGGCAACAGACGTGCCGCCAAACTTCATCACAATGCGGGCCATGGAAGGGACTTTCCTGCAGATCGAAATTTTGCGCCGGTTTATCAGGCGCGCGCTCACTTAGACAAATTCCGGTTTAAGGGCAACAATGGCGCGGCAATGCGCACCATTGACTTATCGCCGCAACCGGACGACCAGAATAGCCCACGAAGGAGCCCGCCATGACCACCGCCCGCACCACGATCGACCAGTCCGAAGTCGACCGCTTTTCGGCGATGGCCGCTGAATGGTGGAACCCGGCCGGCAAATTCAAGCCGCTGCACAAATTCAATCCGGTCCGCCTCACTTATATCAAAGACGAGGTCTGCAAGACATTTGACCGGCAGATGAAAGCGCCAAAGCCGTTCGAGGGCCTGCGCTTTCTCGACATCGGCTGCGGCGGCGGGCTGCTGTCAGAGCCGATGGCCCGCCTCGGCGCATCTGTTGTCGGCGCTGATCCATCCGAATTCAACATCGAAGTCGCCAAACTCCACGCCGCCCAAAGCGGCCTTGCAATCGATTACCGTGCTGAAACCGCCGAAGCATTGGCGGATGCGGGCGAAAAATTTGACGTCATCCTCAACATGGAAGTGGTCGAGCATGTCGCCGATGTGCCGCTGTTCATCGAAAAATGCGGCCAGATGCTCAAACCCGGCGGCCTGATGTTCATCGCCACCATCAACCGCACCGTCAAAGCCCGGGCGCTCGCCATCTTCATGGCCGAAGAAGTCCTGCGCTGGCTGCCCCGCGGCACGCACCAGTATGAAAAGCTGGTGAAGCCGCAAGAGCTCGAAACCGCCCTCCACGCCGCCGGCCTCACCCTTCTGGAAACCACCGGTGTCTTCTACAACCCGCTGACCGACAGCTGGAACCGCTCGCGCGATACGGACGTGAATTACATGATGCTGGCAACGAAACCGCGGGGATAAGTGACCGTCGGCGAATGCGCGGACACAAACGGCCTGCAGTTGAGCTGACGATGAAGATTGACTCCCTGCGAACCCGTCGAGAAAATAAATCTGTCCACACCCCAAATGCCCGGCCTTACAATCCTCCATCGCGCCAATCCCGGCGCATGCGGGCGTCAGAATGGATTGGAACAGGGCAATCACCCGCAACCGGGACGCGCTTCAGCGCATTGTTGCGGCGCTGTTTGCGATGCTCAGGACACCCGGGGACAGTGACCTCTCAAAGGTGACTGTCCACGATCTTGGCGAGGGCACCTTCACCCTCCCGCGTCACATCTACGCGGCCATTCTCCTGATCCTGCGCCCAGCCGAGTCCGCGCTCCGCCGTCTTATCATCATCGCAGCGCAAGGCCTTGTGCTCAAACCGCGCTTGCCGCGACCGCTGCCTTCCCATCTGCCTGCCTTCCCATCAAACAGCGCGTTGAAAACTCCCGCCTTCGCTCTCTTCGATCCGCTCAAGCGCTTTTCGATCGATGACTTTGACACCAACGACCTGCCGCAATTCAACTTGTGCTATGGCGACGAAGGGACGTTTCACACGCACCAACTTATAGCCTCCGACAAACCGGTCGACGCCGCGCAGCTTTACGCCCGCCTTCGCGCCCTGCGCCATGCCCTGAGCGATCTGCCGCGCCAGGCCCGCCGCCTTGCCCGCTGGCAGGCGCGGCGCGATCTGGCCCTTGCCGAAAACCGCCCGACGCGGATCACCCCCATCCGCCCCGGCCTTCCGCCCGGCTGGCGTCAGCGGTCAATCCACGAGATCGACGAGGTGCTGCGCGAATGCCACGGTCTGGCGC
>JBAVTG010000254.1:0-11120 GCA_049696015.1 Rhizobiaceae bacterium
GAGAACGCGTTACCGGTGAAAGCTTTGAAAGGGTGACGCCATGTTACAGTTTTGGACATTTACGCCGTATGCTGATCAATCGCTTATCAAGCCTTGGATGTCTAAAATGCTCGAACTCAATATGGAATGCACTCCGCATCCTGACGTATTAATTGCTGATCAAACTGGATTCTTTCCTTTTAAGTTAAGATTCGTCAATCCAAAAAAACAATAACTAGAAGGAGTAGACATTGTAACTGGCTTCGAATTCCACGTCGAGGAATTTAATTTGGATGAAGAAATTGCTAAGCTTAAATCGAGGGAGAACATATTAAGAAAAATGTTTTTATTAAAAAATAGACAAAATTTTTATGTAGGCCAAAGCATTGATCGTATTCTCAGTCTTTGCAGAAAAAAAAGATTGTTTTCACTTTTTCGTCTAATCAGACTTTTGAATTGCGAATGGCTAGTTATTCGTCCCTGATTTTAGCAAATATTACAAACGGGATTGCAATGTATCCGAATGACGGTATTTGGTACGACAGTAAAACTGTATTGCATGATTGTATCACTGAGATTGAAACATATGAATCCGGTTTTACAGAAGTGACCCTAAACTTCGAGAAATTTGAAGAGTGGCTTTGATGTTTGCTATCTTTTTCACATCCCCGCCTCAATCCCCTGCCCGGTCCGGTCCGCGACTTCGCGCAGCGCAAAGCTCGAGTTTATCTTGATCACATGCGGCATCGCCGAAAGCCACTCTTTGTGAATGCGTTCATAGTCGGCCAGATCCTTGGCGGCGATGCGCAAGAGATAATCATACTCGCCCGACATCAGGTAGCAGACCAGCACATTGGGGCAGCGCTTCACGGCCGCTTCGAACTCGGACAGGATTTTTTCCGACTGGCCGGAAAGGCTCATGTGAACGATCACTGTCACCGAATGACCGAGCGCCGCATTGGAAATGCGCGCGTGATAGCCCTTGATCACACCGGATTTCTCCAGAATGTCGAGCCGTCGCGAACAGGCCGAAGGCGACAGGGCGACAGTTTCGGCAAGTGTCGCATTAGACATGCGCCCGTCCTGTTGCAGGGCTTTCAAAATCGCCAGATCAATTGCATCCATCTGCATTCTTCGTATATTCCTCGAATAAAACTGACTTTAGCGCAAGAATACACGAAATTTACCGCTACTACCACTCCACTTTGCAAGGACATTCGAAGCGCCTTTGCCTATGTTTTCCCCAACGGAACGCCTCAATTGTCTGGAGAAGAAAATGCGCGTCGGTTGCCCCAAGGAAATCAAGAACCACGAATATCGCGTTGGCCTCACGCCCGGCGCCGTGCGGGAATATGTGGCCCATGGCCATGAAGTGTTGATTGAAACCGGTGCTGGCCTCGGCATTGGCGCCGACGATGGCGCATATCAGGCCGCAGGCGCGAAGATCGCCAAGACCGCTGCCGACGTGTTTGCCAAGTCCGACATGATCGTCAAGGTCAAGGAACCGCAGCCAAACGAATGGGTGCAGCTGCGCGATGGCCAGATTCTCTACACCTATCTTCATCTCGCTCCGGACCCGGAACAGACCAAAGGCCTTCTGGCATCCGGCGTCACTGCCGTTGCCTATGAAACCGTGACCGACGAGCGCGGCGGCCTGCCCTTGCTGGCCCCGATGTCCGAAGTTGCCGGCCGCCTTTCGATCCAGGCGGCTGCCACCGCCTTGCAGAAAGCCAATGGCGGCCGCGGCATCCTGCTCGGCGGCGTCCCCGGCGTGCTTCCGGCCAAGGTGACTGTGCTCGGCGGCGGTGTTGTCGGCCTGCATGCGGCCAAAATGGCCGTAGGCCTTGGCGCAGATGTCACCATCATTGACCGCTCCATCCCGCGCCTGCGCCAGTTGGACGATCTGTTCAATGGCCGTGTCCACACCCGCTATTCGACCATCGAGGCGCTGGAAGACGAGGTCTTTTCCGCTGATGCCGTCATCGGCGCAGTGCTCATCCCCGGCGCTGCTGCGCCAAAGCTGGTCAGCCGCGAAATGCTGTCCGGCATGAAGAAGCATTCAGTTCTGGTCGATGTCGCCATCGATCAGGGCGGCTGCTTTGAAACCTCGCACGCCACCACCCATGCCGACCCGACCTATGTCGTCGATGACATCATCCACTATTGCGTTGCCAACATGCCCGGCGCCGTGCCGATCACGTCTGCTCACGCGCTCAACAACGCCACGCTGCATTACGGCCTGCAATTGGCAGACAAGGGTCTCAAAGCCCTCATCGATGACCATCATTTGCGCAACGGCCTCAATGTCCACGCCGGCCGCATCACCAACAAGGCTGTGGCCGAACAGCTCGGCTACGAACTTGCCGAACCGAAATCCGTCCTGAAAGTCGCCTGATTTTCAACCGGATTTCGCATAAAGAGGCGGCCGTTCCTCCCGGCCGCCTTTTTGCTGTTCAAGCCTCTGCGCTCAATATGGCGTCACAACATCCGTCACGCGCCGGATGGTCACCCGCCGGTTGCGCCAGTTTTCATTTTGCGTGGGCACCAGCAAATAATCCTCGCCGTAGCCGACTGTATCCATATTGTAGCCCGGCACACCGAAGTACCGCACCAGATCACGGCGCAGCGAAGCCGCCCGCGCTTCTGATAGCCGCTGATTGGCGACACGCGTGCCGACAGCATCCGTATGGCCTTCGATCAGCAACAGTTCGTCCGGATTGCGGTCGATCAGCTGGTTGAACGCTTCGGCGATCTCCTGCACTTTCCAACGCTCGCGCCGCGGGATTGTTGCCGAGCCAAACTCAAAATTGATCGCCTGGATATCAATGGAAGGCGCAATGCGGCGCAGATCCGGACGGCGCTTCAGGACCTGACGGGAAACACGGTCTTCCGGCGCCAGCGTCGAAGACGGCGCGCGCTGCAATTTGCGCAGGATCATTTCCGAACTCGGCGCTTCCTGCGCCTGCGCCATGGGCATCCCTGTCAGCGACACCGCCGTTCCAAGAATGCCATTGATAAGTGCGCGGCGATTGATCATATCTGTCTCCCTGTCTTGCAGCAAAGCTGACTGCAAAAGGCTAATAGACCACGTCTGAAGCAAGAATGAACAGCGCGTTCAGGTGCCGCTCAATCCCACGCTTCAATCATTTCGTCATAAGCCCCTACTGGCTCAAACCCTGCCTTTTGGTAGAGAATCAAGGCTTTGGGGCTGTCGAGCGTGTTGGTCTGTATCGTCACCTTTTCCGGATTCCTGTCCCAAGCGGCATGGACAGCTTCCGACAGCATGAATTTCGCCAAACCCTTGCCCCGGTAATGGTCAATGAGGCCGAAATACTGGATGTCGGCAGTTTTCGGCAACACAGATAGATCAATCTCGAAAAATCCCGCCGGACAGCCATCCACGCTCAGGACCCATATTTCGGCTTTCTCGCTACCGAGAAACGCGCCCAGTTGCTCATCGTTTAATGCGCGCCGGATGAACCAGTGATGCGCCTTGCCGACTTGCTCATAAAGGTAGCGGTAAAACGACGGCGCCATGCCGCCGGTGCGCACCAGCGAAATGCGCGACTTGCCAATCGGCAAGGGCGCGCGCTGCGTCGGCCGGCTGCCCATTTCCAGTTCGGTGATATGCGCTTTGAGAAAGCGGCGGGGTTTGTTTGCCGATGCGGCAATACTGGCCGGCCCGAGCACCACCGGCGTGTCGCTGCCATGTTGGCCCCATTCAGCCCACGAGCCATCATACAGCGCATGGTCCTTGTGCCCGATGCTTTCAAGCGCCAGCGACAGCACCGCTGCTGTCACGCCCGAACCGCAGGTCGTCACCACATCGCCCGTCAGATCCAGCCGTTGGTTGCGAAAAACCGCCTCGATTTCGGCCGGGCTTTTCAGCATTCCGTTTTCCACCAGCAGGCCGATGGGCACCGAGGACGCACCCGGCATGTGGCCGCCGCGAAGGCCGGGCCGTGGCTCCGGCACGGTGCCGACAAACCGGCCTTCCGGCCGCGCATCGGCAATCGCTGTCTTGCCGGATGCAACCGCTTCAAACATTTGCGGTTTCGAAACAACAGAATGCGCCTGAAGCTTGGCCGTGAACTGCTTCTTTTTCGGACGTTCGATGCCCTTGGAAACAGCAAACCCGCCCGCTTTCCAGGCCGGCATGCCGCCATCAAGAATGAACACGTTTTGCGCCCCGAACGTTCGGAAAGTCCACCAGACACGCGCTGCGGAAAACAGTCCGGCCCCATCGTAAATCACAATTGTGTCTGTGTCCGCGATGCCCATTGCCCCCGCGACACGGGCGAAATCTTCCGGCGCAGGCAACATATGCGGCAGGCCGGATGCCGTGTCAGCTATCGCGTCAATGTCAAAAAACACCGCGCCCGGAATATGCGCCTCCACATATTCCGCCTTCCCGTTGCGGTTGGCATCCGGCAAATACCAGGACCCGTCAACAACAACGACATCCGGCTTTCCAAGCCGGTCTGCCAGCCATTCAACTGAAACGACAAAAGGGCTTTTGGCCAACTTGTTCATGTCCATCAGCTCACGGTTTCGAATGGAATATCGTAAGAGTGCTGATTTTCCATCCAATGGGGAGTCGGCAATCCCTTGCTGCGCAGGAAATCCGGATTGAACAGCTTGGATTGATAGCGCGTGCCATAGTCGCACAGGATTGTCACAATCGTATGCCCCGGTCCCAGTTCACGCGCCAAACGCATCGCCCCTGCAATGTTGATCCCCGATGATCCGCCCAGGATCAGGCCTTCATTTTCAACCAGATCAAACACGATCGGCAACGCCTCGGCATCAGGAATATTGTAGGAAAAATCGGGCGCAAACCCGTCAAGGTTGGCGGTAATCCGCCCCTGCCCGATGCCTTCGGTCAGCGATGAACCCGTCATCTTCAAATCGCCAGTCGTGTAAAAGCTGTGGAGTGCCGCGCCATCCGGATCGGCAAGCGCGATCTTGATCGCCGGGTTCTTCTGCCTCAGTCCAATGGCCGTCCCAGCCAGTGTCCCGCCAGTGCCAACGGACGCGGCGAACCCATCGATCTTGCCCTCAGTTTGGCGCCAGATTTCCTGCGCCGTCGTCGCAATATGGCCGTCGCGGTTGGCAAGATTATCGAACTGATTGGCCCAAATGGCTCCGTTCGCCTCCGTCAGCGCCAATTGCGCAGCCAGCCGTCCTGACAGTCTGACATAATTGTTCGGATTCTTGTAAGGCACGGCCGGAACCTCAATCAGCTCCGCGCCCATCATGCGCAGCGCGTCCTTCTTTTCCTGGCTTTGCGTATCGGGCATGACAATCACGGTGCGGTAGCCCAGCGCCTTGGCCACCATCGTCAGCCCGATGCCGGTGTTTCCGGCCGTACCTTCAACAATTGTGCCGCCGGGCTTGAGCCAACCGCGCCGCTCCGCATCGCGAATGATAAACAGCGCCGCCCTGTCCTTGATCGATTGCCCGGGATTGAGAAATTCTGCCTTGCCCAGAATGGCGCAACCAGTCAGCTCAGACGCTTTCTTCAACGTGATGAGTGGCGTGTTGCCAATCAGGTCGAGTACGTTTTTCATCATTTCCATCCGGTTGCGGCACGGAAGATAGAAATCCGCACTTCCACGCGCAAGCTTATGGACCATGCCAATCCGTCGAAGTAGAGAAATATTTGTGATTTTCAGGCCAGATCGGTGAAACTTGCCCGCCATAATGATCCGTTTCGGGTAAGGCGGCGTAACAATCGCAACTGGAGCGGTCTTGAACATGCAAACAACAGGCATAAATTCACTCGACGGTTTGTTGGCGCGCTATGTGTCAGGCCGTCTGCCCGAGCCCGCACGCGTGCTCGTGGAGGCGCATTTGGCCCTGTCGAAAGCCAACCAGCCGTTCGTCGCGGCATTGGAAGGCATGGCCGGGAATGCGTTGGAAACGGCTGCCCCCGTGGCTATTGCTGATCGGGATGGCCGCATGGCTGCAATTTTTAACGCGCCTGAGCCTGTCCAACAGGCCTCGTCAACGAAATCGGATAGCCTTCTGCCGCAAGTCCTCCGCAGTTTTGTCGGGCATGACATCGACAACATCCCGTGGAAAACCAAGATGCCGGGCTATCGCGAATATCTGATTGGCGAAATCGACGGTTGCGAGGCCAATCTCTTGTGGATCAAGCCGGGCCGCAAAATGCCGTCGCACACCCATGAAGGCATGGAGATCACATTGGTCCTGGACGGCGCCTTTGCCGATATCAACGGGCGCTATGGCCGCGGCGATATTGCCGTTGCAGACGATAGCATTGATCATCGTCCGATTGCAGAAGACGACCGCCCCTGCATTTGCTTTGCCGTTACCGACGCTCCTTTGAAGTTGACCGGCTCTTACACGCAAATGTTCGCGGATTTTCTCGGCCGATGACCGTCTACCGCGCGTCGCCCGCCGACGGTGTCGCTTGGATAACGGGCGGCTCGTCCGGCATTGGGTTGGAACTCGCGTTCGAGCTGGCGCGGCGCGGGTTCAAGGTCGCCGTTTCGTCGCGCAACTTTGAACTGCTTGCCGACGCACTGGCCAAGGAACCGTCTTTCTCAGCGAAAATTCTCCGATTCGCCTGCGATGTGTCAAATCCGGAAGACATGGCGCGCGTCCTGACCGAAATCGAAGACACGCTTGGTCCAATTGCGCTGGGCATATTCAATGCTGGCAATTATATCCCGCAGCATGGAGCGGCGCTTGAAATCAGCGCGTTTCGCAAAACCTTTGATGTCAATTTCATGGGCGTCACCAATGGGTTGATCCCCCTTGTTGAGCGGATGAAGGCGCGGGGGAAAGGTCAAATTGCCATTACCGGCTCGATCACAAGCTACGCCGGCTTGCCCATGGCTGGCGCTTATGGCGCATCAAAAGCCGCGCTCAATTCCATGGCGCAAAGCCTGAAGTTTGATCTCGACCGGATGAACATTCGCCTCCAGGTCTGCAATCCGGGCTTTGTCGTCTCGGAACTGACCAAGAAGAATGACTTCGCGATGCCGGGGCTGATGGAAACTGCCGATGCGGCAAAGCGTTATGCTGACGGGCTTGAAAAAGGCGGCTTTGAAATCCGGTTTCCCCGCCGTCTCGCCTGGCCTTTGCGATTGGTCAGCATGCTGCCGTCATCGCTCTACTTCTGGACGATCGCCAGGGCGACTGGAGCTGACAAGCCGCTTACTTAGCGGCATTTTGCTTTCCGCATTAATTGCGATTACGTCTGTCTCGCCAAGCCTTGGGAGGGGTCATTGCGAAAATTGTCCTATTTATTGTTTGCCATCTTGGCCCTCGCCGCTGCGGCGTGGCTGTTTGGGCCGCGTGTGGAGTCCAATACCGTGACCAGTTTTGATCCAACATCAATCGGACCGGACCCGGATGCTTATTTGGCGGCAAGCGAAGCAAAAGTGTCCGGCATTCACGACGATTTGCAAAAAGAAATAGTCTGGGCCTATCCCACCTCAAAAGCCAAGACACCGTTGGCCATCATCTATGTTCACGGATTTTCCGCTTCCAAAGGCGAAACCCGCCCGGTTCCGGACATGGCAGCAAAGGCGCTGGGCGCCAATCTCTACTTCGCGCGATTGACCGGCCACGGTCAGGATGGCGCCGCGCTTGCCGAAGCTACAGTCAATGATTGGGCAAATGACATGGCCGAGGCGCTCGCCATAGGAAAGCTGATTGGCGAGAAAGTGATCGTCGTCGGCGTCTCCACCGGCGCAGGCCTTGCCACTTGGGCCGCCGATGATCCGGCCCTCTCAAGGCAAATCGACGGCCTCGTGTTCATCTCGCCGAACTACGGTGTGCAAGCGGGCGGCGCCTGGCTCTTGACCTTGCCGTTTGGCGAGCAACTGGCAAATCTGGTTGTCGGCAAAGAGCGGACGTTTGAAACATACAATGATCTGCACAAGCGCTTCTGGACATGGTCCTACCCGACCAAGGCGTTGCTGCCGATGGCGGCGCTCACCAGTCTTGCCGCTGCCACCCCGGTTGAGCAGATCAAACAGCCGGTCCTCATGATTTATTCCGAAACCGACAAAGTCATCCGGCCGGAACTTTTGAAAGCGGTAGCGGCACGTTGGGGCGGCAAGGCCGAACTCTATGCGCTGCCTAAAAATGACGATCCATCAAGCCACGTCATCGCAGGCGACGCGCTCTCGCCTTCAACCAACGAGGAAGTGGCAAACAAGATCGTCGAATGGATCAAATCGCAAGCATTTTGAATGCCTTGCTTGAATGACTTCATGAAGGTTTGGCTTTGGCGAATAAAAACGCCACACACGACAGCCCGACTGCCGCTGCATACACCAGAAACAGCCACTGAAACGCGCCATCCGGGTTTGCCCGTTTGGCAGACTCAAGCAGCGGGCCGCCTGCAATCTGCATGAGACCGACCCCGGCGATGTTGAAAAAATTCATCAGCGTGACGCCGCGGCCAAGCAACTGCGGCGCAAGGAACGAGCGCCCATGCGCCATCTGCAAACCATAAGTCATCCCGAACAGGCCGATGGCAAAAAACAGGATTGTCGCCGCCGCCAGAGACTGCGCGGGCGCAAATGCCAGCCAGACAAGCGCGCAAAACTGGACAAAGTTGCCACCCAGAATCAGGTTTCGCGCCGAGCCGGTGATTTTTTCGAGCGGCCCGTACAAAAATGACCCGAACGCCATGCCAAGCGCCATGAAGAAGGTGACATTGCCGATCTGAATGGCGCTCGCACCGAAGGTTTCAGTCAGATATGGCCCTGCCCAAAGGCCGCGTATCCCGGCCGGCGGCATGTAGGCAATCAGCATCAACGGGATCAGCGGCCAGAACCAGCGCATTTTCAAAATCGCAAGATAGCCCGAATAGCCGCCGCCTGCGCCAGTATCGACGCTTTGCTGCGGGCGCACAAACCGCCAGATCAGCAGGCCAATCAGCACAGAAACAGCACCGAGGACCGCAATCGTTTCGCGCCACCCGAAACTTTCGACTGCGTATGCCAGCGGCGATGTGCCGGCGACATTGCCAAGCGTGCCGAAGGCGACGAGCCATGTTGTGAACAGGGCAAAGCGTTCGGGCGCGCCATGGCGTGCAAACAGGAAATACGATGCCATCAAGACCGGCGCACAGCCAATGCCGATCAGCCCCATGGCCGCAATGACCATCGCGCTGTTCTGCGCCAGCGCAAACAGCATCGCCCCGCCACCGGCAAACAGAGGGAAAATCAGCCCCGCCGTAAACCTTGAGCCGCGCCGGTCGAGCATCAGCCCGACCTTGAATTGCATCAGCGCAAAGGTGATGAAAAACACACCGGAGGCAAGCCCAAGCTCTGTCTTGGTCATCGCCAGCTCTGCGCTCAGCACAGGCGTCAGGACAGCCAGAAACGCCCTGAAGAACTGCGACATGACGTAGGCCAGCGCAAGAACGGCATACCCGGCCATGGTCTAGGTTCAGGCAGCGCGGGCGCGCGCCCGGTTTGGACGGAAGCGCCGCTTCTTCTTGGCCGCGCCATTGTCATCCGCAGGCTTTGCCGGCACGAAAGCCGGGTGCAATTTCACCGGATCAACATCGCCCTCGTCGCGCCGGCGCGCCTGGAACGGCGCAGGCTTGCCCGCAGGCTTGCCGCTGGCTGAGCGGTTGCCCGGGCGCGAATTCGGCCGCTGCTGGCCGCGGTGGCCAAATGGCTTGCGCTCGGCGGCGGCATCATCCTTGCGGTCCTGCTCGGTGCGAACCTTGACCGTAAACGACGGCTTGACGCCTTCGGGAATGCGATGGCGGATCAGCTTTTCAACATAGCGCAGCTTGTCGGATTCTGCCGGCTCAACCAGCGTGATTGCAATGCCCTCAGCGCCATTGCGGGCGGTCCGGCCAATGCGGTGCACATAGCTGTCCGGATCATCCGGCAGCTCGAAGTTGATCACATGAGTGATGTTCTGCACGTCAATGCCGCGCGCGGCAATATCGGTCGCCACAAGGATCTTGTTCACGCCGTCCTTGAAATCGCCGAGCGCTTTCTGACGGGCGTTCTGCGACTTGTTGCCGTGGATGGCCGCAAGCTTGAAGCCCTCTTTTTCAAGATACCGCACAACAGCATCCGCGCCATGCTTGGTGCGGGTGAAGACGATGACGCGTTCCATTTCCGGCCTGTTCAAAAGCGCCGCGAGGCACGCGCGCTTTTCTGCCTTGGTCACATGGATCAGGCTTTCAACAATTGTTGCGACAGTGGTGCCCGGACGGCTCGCTTCAATGCGCACCGGATCCTTCATCAGCGTACGGGCCAAATCTTCGATCTCGTCCGGCATCGTCGCCGAAAACAACGCCGTGCGCCGGTTCGGATTGGTCGCCGCCGCAATTTTGCGCACGTCCTTAATAAAGCCCATGTCGAGCATGCGGTCGGCTTCATCCAGCACGAGGAACTTGGTTTCCTTCAGCTTGACCGCGCCTTCCTGCATCAGGTCGAACAGGCGGCCCGGCGTGGCGATGAGAAAATCAACGCCAGGCAGCATCTTCTTGATCTGCTGGTAGCGCGACATGCCGCCAAGCACGAGGCAGGTCGACAGATGCGTCTGGCGGGCAAACATGCGGATCGCTTCGTCAATCTGCACAGCCAGTTCGCGTGTCGGCACCAAAATAAGGGCGCGGGCGGAATTGTGCTGGCGCTTGTCGCCGGCCATCATGATCTCGCGGATGATCGGCAGCACAAAGGCCGCCGTCTTGCCCGAACCGGTCTGGGCAACGCCCAGCACATCGCGTCCGGCGATCTGCGGCGGGATGGCCTTTTCCTGGATTGGCGTGGGGTTGATGAAGCCGTTGGCATCAAGCGTGGTCAGGATCGTTCCGGAAATGCCCAATTTGGCAAAGCCGTTTTCAACGGCCGAGCCGTTGGTGCTTTCAAGTGTGGTCAAAATCAGTCTTTCAGCGCAGATGCGCGTTTGGTGCGCCCGGCACAAAAGTGCGCGGCACGCGGGATTGCGGCTGGACCCTTGCGGGTCCGGTGATCCACCTGATTTGCCTTGCGGCCCAACTGGCGGTTCGCACCTTGCCGTCTATTGGGAAAGGAGCGGGAAAGCGCGGAAACGAAAGGAGCCCTAGCCCCAACATCGCGCTTGGTGCGGTCTATGCGCTATTTTTGTGTGCAATGCAACAATTGGATTGC
>JBAVTG010000255.1:0-12297 GCA_049696015.1 Rhizobiaceae bacterium
CAAGCGCTTTCCGCTGGAAGCCAATATTGCCGGCCATTTCGACTTGATGGATGATGAAACCGGCAGGCTTCTGCGCGATCAAGCTATGCGCTCGGTGATTGGCAAATCCGTTCACGGCGGTGATGAAGCGCTGGTTGGCGCATTTGAGGCCGCCATCGATCAGGCGGGCGAGCAGTCACTCAAGACACTGTTGGAAGCGATTTTGACCGGTGCGAGCCGCCCGGCGCTATCCGACTTTCTGGATGGGCTGGCTTCGGGATCTATTGATGAGCGGGCAATCTTTGACGCAGCAGGTTTGAAAGTTGGTGCATCAGCCCATTCCATTGCATCATCCGCATGGCCGCTTAAGTCAATACCGCTGGCCGACATGCTGGAGCTGATCGAAGTTGCGCCTCGTTCTACCCTGAAGACAATTCAGAATTTTGCGGCAAATCTGGAAGATGCGATCAACACCGTCGATCCCGTGCGCCGCCTGAAGAAACTCGCCGTTGTTTTCCTGACTGAAAAAGGGGCGACAAGGAGCTCAACCTCTTATGCCAAAGAGCCGTTTCTTTTGATCATCCCGGATTTTGCTGAAACCTTCGAATCGGCTGCAAACGAAATCCGCGCCGGCCTTGACGCGCTGAACCGATTGGAAATGGTCAGATTGAGCAAAGCGGCGCATCGCCTGCTTCTGGAAGTGCGCGACAAGTACCGCGCGCTCAAACGGGCGCGGGGCCTGCTCGATTATGAAGATTTGATCGAGGCGACCCGCTCGCTCCTGTCGCGCGATGCGGCGGCGGCTTGGGTTCAGTTCAAACTGGATCAGGGGATCGAGCATGTTCTGGTCGACGAAGCACAAGATACCAGTCCGCGCCAGTGGGATCTGGTGAACGCGTTGACAAGTGATTTTTTTGCTGGCGAAACAGCCGCAGATCGGAAGCGAACCCTGTTTGTCGTCGGGGATGAAAAGCAGTCGATTTACTCGTTCCAGGGTGCGCGGCCGGAGGTGTTTGCCGAAACGGGCAGGCAAAAATCCGTGCTGGTCAGACAAGCAGACCAGAAGTTTGAAAGCGTGACGCTGCCGCTGTCGTTCCGGTCGGTGCCGGAAGTGCTGAAAGCTGCGGATCTGGTGTTCGAGCCTCTGCGGTCTGCCGGCCTGTTTGGCGGCAGGGAACCGATAGTGCACGAAGCGCTTCGCCAGAGTGCGCATGGCCGCGTCGAGGTGTGGGACCGCCTATGGCGCGAGGATGGCGATGCCGATCAGGATGAAATCGAAAATGACTGGACGCTGGCGGTGGACCATCTGCGCGCCCCAGCAGTGCTGCTCGCCCGCGAAATCGCCGACACGATCAAGGCGATTGTGAATGGCGAGACCAACCCTGCCAAAGGCGGGCGCGTAGCGCCCGGCGACATCTTGGTGCTGGTGCGCAAGCGCGACGCGTTCATGCACGCGCTGTCGCGGGAATTGAAGGACCGGCATGTGCCCGTCGCCGGCGCTGACCGGCTTGTGCTTACCGACCATATTGCCATCCTTGATCTGATGGCGATTGCCCGGGTAACGCTTCAGCCCGATGATGACCTGTCCCTTGCCGCGCTGCTCAAAAGTCCGGTGTTTGCCCTTTTGGAAGATGATCTGATTGCGCTATCGGCACAGCGGTCGAAAGGCGAATCGCTCATGCGCCGCCTTGCCGCCAAGGCTCCAGGCAGCGCCAGAATGAAGTCCATTCATGAGCAGATCGCCCGCTGGCGCGATGAAGCGGATTTCGTGCCCGTGCATGAGTTTTTCGCCCGCGTTCTGGGGCGTGATCGCGTCCGCGCCAAACTCGTTGGGCGGCTCGGCGGCGAGGCTGCCGATATCATTGACGAATTTCTGTCGTTTGCGCTGGCATCCGAAAAATCCGGCATACACGGCTTGCAGAGCTTTATCGAAACACTCGACTTTGCTGCACCAGAGATCAAGCGGGAGCTATCGGGCGGGCGCAATGAAGTGCGGATCATGACGGTGCATGGGGCAAAGGGCCTGGAAGCACCTTATGTGTTTCTGGTTGATTCAGGTGGTGCACCGGCCGTCACCACGCATGCGCCGAGCCTGTTTGGCGTTCAGTTGAATGCCACGGACGGCTTGGCACCCGTGTTTTTATGGGCACCGGGATCGGAAATGTCCAACACTGTCAGCGCCCGCGCCAAAGGCGAGGCGCTCAAAGCCCAGGAAGCCGAATACCGGCGGCTGCTGTATGTCGGCATGACCCGGGCTGAGGATGTGCTGATTGTCTGCGGCTATGGCGGCAAGAAAAAACCGGAAGGAACATGGCTCGAACTGGTGCGGGCCGGGTTGGACGGGTCTCCTGATACGGTTGAGGATATTCATCCTGTCACTCAAAGGCCGCGCCTGTTGTTTTCCACCGGCGTGACGACGGATTTTGACTCACTGGGTCAAAGCAGTGCGGCCCGTTCGCGAACAGCATTTGCGACGTTCTTGCGAAAGCCCGCTGCCCCGGCTGCGCTGCCGCCAAGGCCGCTGACGCCATCAGGCACAGGCTTGTCGATCGAGGACGGCGATGTCTTTCCGTTACATTCGCCTGTGCTCGATGGAACGGGCGATCTGTCGCTGTCCATTCGCCGGGGCGCAGCAGTGCACCGCCTTCTGGAGATGTTGCCGCAGATGGAAGCGCGTGCGCGCCGCGCCGCTGCTGAGAGCTATGCGCGGCGCAGTTTTCCCGATGGCGAGATTTCCGTTGACCGCCTGATCACACCGGTCTTTGCCATTCTGGATGATCCGCGATTTGCCGCTTTGTTTTCCCCCGGATCGAAAGCGGAAATTTCCGTCGGCGGGCAGGTGATGATCGGCGGGGAAACGCGAATGATTTCCGGCAAGATCGACAGGATTGCGGTCACTGCCGGAAAGGTGATCATTGCCGACTACAAAACCAATCGCCCAGCCCCGCACATACTTGCCGATGTGCCTGCCTCACACATTGCCCAGTTGGCGCTATACGCCGAAATCCTCAAGCCGCTCTACCCCAGCCATGCAGTCGAAGCGGCGCTGATCTATACCGAAGGGCCCCATATCATTGCGCTTGGTGATCACGATCTCAAGCGCGCGCTTGATGCGCTCACCGCTTCGTGACATTGTAATTCTTGAATATGTCGCGAGTCGTTCCTACCTGCGGCAATGAAACAAGTCCGGCTGGACCGACAGGAGATGAGACTATGGCGACTGTGAAAGTGGACTCGAAGAATTTCAAGGCTGAAGTATTGGACAGTGACATTCCGGTGGTCGTTGACCTGTGGGCCGAATGGTGCGGCCCGTGCAAGATGATCGGCCCCTCGCTCGAAGAATTGTCGGCGGAGTTTGCCGGCAAGGTCAAGATCGTCAAGCTCAATATCGACGAGAATCCGGATCTTGGCGCGCAGCTTGGCGTGCGCTCAATCCCGACGCTGTTGATGTTCAAGGGCGGCAAGACCGCAGACATGAAGGTTGGCGCAGCACCGAAGACCGTTTTGGCCGGCTGGATCAAGAACGCGGTAGCCTGAGTTCAGGTCAACGACGCATCAAGGAAACCCTGCAGAGATGCCGGGTTTTTTGTTGCGGCCCGGCAGCTTTGTCATGCAGATTTGCTTTCCCGGCAACGAACCTTCATGACTGCGCAATGACAACTTCCGTCACAATCAGACATTTTCGCGACAGCGACGAAGCGCAGATCATCGCCATTGTCCGCGAGCTTCAGGATCATGAAACCCAGTTTTATGACCGCCTGAAGCCCTCAGCTGAGATCGGTCCTTGGTATGTGGACTGGATCCGCGAAGACAATCAGCACAACAACGGGTTCATCATTGTCGCGGACATTTCGGGTCTGGCCGTCGGTTACGCGACACTGAACCCGTCGCTCAATTCCGAAGAAAGCCGCGAAGAGGTTTTCTACGAATATGCCCATGTCGGCGATCTTGCGGTTTTGAAGTCGCACCGCAATCGCGGCATTGGCCATCTTCTGCTTGCAGAGTGCGAACGTCTTGCAAAGGAGGCCGGACGCAAGTGGTTGCGCCTTGGGGTCCATGCCGGCAATGTTGACGCCCGACGCTTTTATGAACGGTTTCAGCTGCGGGAACGGTTTCTCACGCTGGAAAAGCTGCTCGAATAGTTCATAGCGGTGGCGTTCCGTTCTCGTCCAGCACCTGCCCCGCCAGATAGAGCGAGCCGCCGATCAAAATGCGCGGCGCCGGTTCCTTGTGGTCCCAGCTTTCGCCAAGCAGCTTCAAGGCGTTTTCGACTGATGCGACAGGTTCGGCAGAAAGACCGGCGTCTTCGGCCATCAGCGCCAGATTTTCCGGCGGCACGCCGGCGTCCGAGTTCTTCACCGGCACCGTAAACACATGGCGCGCCATATCACGGAAGGCCCGGAAATAACCGGTGGCGTCCTTGGTGTTGATCATGCCGGTGATCATGAACAGCGGCCGCTCTTTCTTGTCCTCGCGCTCGGCAAGTTCCTCGGCGATCACCACACCGGCGCCAGGGTTATGCCCGCCGTCGAGCCAGATCTCCGAACCCTTAGGAGCAAGACCGACTAGCCGGCCACGGTCCAGCCGCTGCATGCGTGCTGGCCAATCAACATTCAGCATCGCTTGCTCGGCCATCTCGTTGGTGTGCGGAAAGCCCGCATCCTTGACTGCGCGGATAGCGGCAGCGGCATTGGCGAGCTGGTGCCTGCCCGGCAGGCGCGGCAGCGGCAGATCGAAAAGGCCGTCTTCGTCCTCATAGACCATGCGTCCAAACTCTTCGCGGGCATGGAAATCCTGGCCATAGACAGAAAGCGGACAACGCAGCCGCTCGGCCGTTTCGACCAGAACTTCACGCGCTGCGTTCTCGGTTTGCGCGCCGATAACCACGGGGCAGCCTTTCTTGATGATCCCGGCTTTTTCCATGGCGATCAGTTCGACGCGGTCGCCGAGATAGGATTCATGATCAAGTGAAATTGGCATGATCAAACTGACCGCCGGGCGCTTGATCACATTGGTCGCGTCAAAACGCCCGCCCAATCCCACTTCCATGACACAGGCATCGGCAGGGTGCTGCGAAAACAGGAGGAAGCCAACTGCGGTGAGGATCTCAAAAACCGTGATTTTTTGTCCGCCATTGGCATCGGCCACCTGGCGCACAGCCTGCGCAAACACCGCGTCAGAGACCAGTTGCCCGCCGCCCTTTTGGCCCAAGCGATAGCGCTCGTGCCAATTGACCAGATGCGGCGAGGTGTGGACATGCACAGTATGTCCTGACGCCTCGATCATGGAACGGCAAAAAGCGGACGCGGAGCCCTTGCCGTTTGTACCGGCAATGTGGATGACCGGCGGCAATTGGTCTTGCGGGTTGCCGAGCTTTTCGAGAAGTCCGGTGATGCGGTCCAACGACAGGTCAAAGCCTTTGGGATGTAGCGTCAGCAGCCGCTCGATTTCCTGTGTAGCGGTCATAAGGCCTGTCAAGTTCAAGCCGCAGCGGCTTGCGGGGCCGGCTTCTTCAACAGGATATGCAACAGGTTCGAAATGACCGGCCGCATGTCTTTGCGATGGACGACCTGATCGACCATGCCATGCTCCATCAGATATTCAGAACGCTGGAATCCTTCCGGCAATTTTTCGCGGATGGTCTGCTCGATGACGCGCTGGCCTGCAAAGCCGATCAATGCGCCGGGTTCGGCAATGTGGATGTCGCCAAGCATTGCATAGGACGCAGTAACGCCGCCGGTGGTCGGGTTGGTGAGCACAACGATGTAGGGCAGGCCGGCTTCCCTGAGCAAATTGACGGCTACAGTCGTGCGCGGCAGCTGCATCAGCGAGATAATACCCTCCTGCATGCGTGCGCCGCCGGATGCGACAAACAGCACCAGCGGGCGCCTGTCCTTGACCGCGTTTTCAAAGCCTTTGATGATCGCTTCACCGGCAGCAGCGCCGAGCGAACCGCCCATAAAGGCAAATTCCTGCACCATCACCTGAATCGGCATGCTATCGAGCGTTCCGGTGGCATTGATGATTGAATCGTCCAGTCCGGTCTTGGCCTTCGCATCGCGCAGACGGTCAGTGTATTTCTTCTCGTCACGGAATTTCAGCGGGTCGACAATCGCCTTGGGATTGTCGAGCGTGACATACTGCCCATTGTCAAAAAACGCGCTCAACCGCTCCTTGGCCGGGATTTTCATGTGAAAGCCGGAAGCCGGGATTACATGCAGATTGTTTTTCAGGTCAGTGTGAAACACCATTTCGCCCGTCTCCGGGCATTTGATCCACAGATTGTCCGGCATGTCGCGCCGGCCCAGCATCGAGTTGATGCGCGGACGTACATAGCTTGTGATCCAGTTCATCTCATGAACTCCTGAAATTCATAGTCTCAGATGTAAGCGTGCCGGTTGGCTCAGGCAAGGCGTGCGGCGCGACAACCGGTGGATAGTCCACGCACCATTGTGGCAACGCTGTCGACCGTATCTGCGGTAGCTTTTCCGTCCTTCGTCAGCGTGTTGGCAACCTGGTTGACGATGGCAGATCCCACAACCACCGCATCTGCCGATTGGCCAATAACCTTGGCCTGTTCGGCCGTCTTGACGCCGAAGCCGACGACAACCGGCAAATCGGTGTGGCGCTTGATCCGCTGCACGGCCTGCGCAACCTTTGTGGTGTCTGTCAGGGCCGAACCGGTGATGCCGGTCATCGAGACATAATACACAAAGCCGGATGTGTTGTTGAGCACGGTCGGCAAGCGCTTGTCGTCCGTCGTCGGGGTTGCAAGGCGGATGAAGTTCAGCCCTGCCTTCAGCGCTGGTATGCACAACTCCTCGTCCATCTCGGGCGGCAGATCGACGACGATCAGCCCGTCAATGCCAGAGGCTTTCGCGTCCACCAGAAACCGGTCCACGCCGTACACGTAGATCGGATTGTAATAGCCCATCATAACGATCGGCGTTTCATTGTCGCCTTGGCGGAAGTCTTTCGCCATCTGCAGCGTTTTCTTCAGCGTTTGGCCGCCTTTGAGCGCGCGCAAGCCCGCCGCCTGGATTGCCGGGCCATCAGCCATCGGGTCCGAAAAGGGCATGCCAAGCTCGATCACGTCCGAACCTGCCTTCGGCAGCGCCTTCATGATCGCCAGCGCCGTGTCATAATCCGGATCGCCGCCCATGAAATAGGTGACAAGGCCGGGCCGGTTCTCGGCTTTGAGGGCAGCGAATTTGGTATCGATGCGGGTGGTCATGCTGGATCAGGCTTTCTTTTGGACCTTGACGGTCTCGCCGTCTTCCTTGGTGAATTGCGTGATTGCGCCTTGCGGCAAAAGGCCGAGCACTTTTTCGGATGGACGGCAGAGCGCAGTGCCCAAGTCTGTCACCACGATGGGGCGGTTGAGAAGGATCGGATGCTGCGCGATGAAGCCGCGCAGATCGTCGTCCGTCCACTTCGGGTCATCCAGCTGAAGCTCAGCATACGGCGTGCCCTTTTCGCGGATGAGATTGCGCAACGTGCCGCCGGTGGCTTTGACGATCTTGCGGATATCATCACCTGTCGGCGGCGTTTTCAAATATTCGACCACCATCGGTTCGATCCCCACGGCATGGATCATCGCCAGCGTGTTACGCGACGTGCCGCATGCGGGATTGTGGTAGATGGTGACGGTCATGATTGGCTCAAAGCCCCATGCCCAAGATCTTGCCGACCGTGAAGATATCCTTGTCGCCGCGCCCGCACAGGTTCATCACGATGATCTGGTCCTTGCCCATTTTCGGCGCGCGTTTGATGACTTCGGCGAGCGCGTGGGCAGGTTCGAGCGCCGGGATGATGCCTTCAAGGCGGGTCAGGAGCTGGAAGGCTTCGAGTGCTTCGGTATCCATGATCGGCACATATTCGCAGCGGCCGGTATCTTTCAGCCACGAGTGTTCGGGCCCGATACCGGGATAGTCGAGGCCGGCGGAGATCGAATGGCCTTCCTTGATCTGGCCGTCGCCGTCCTGAAGCAAATAGGTACGGTTGCCGTGCAGGACGCCCGGCGATCCGGCGGTCAGCGAAGCGCAATGTTCATCGCCATCTAGACCTTTGCCGCCGGCTTCCACGCCGACGATCTTGACCGACTTGTCATCAAGGAACGGGTGGAACAGGCCAATGGCGTTTGACCCGCCGCCGACGGCTGCAATCAACATGTCCGGCAAGCGCCCTTCGGCGAGCATCATCTGCTCTTTGGCTTCGCGGCCGATCACCGACTGGAAGTCGCGGACCATCTCCGGATAGGGGTGCGGGCCAGCGGCAGTGCCGATCATGTAATAGGTGTCTTCGACATTGGTGACCCAGTCACGCAGCGCCTCGTTCATCGCGTCCTTCAGCGTGCCGTGACCAGCGGTCACCGGTGTGATTTGGGCACCGAGGAGTTTCATACGGAACACGTTCGGCGCTTGGCGCTCGACGTCGGTTGCGCCCATATAGACATGGCAGGGCAAGCCGAAACGCGCGGCGACTGTGGCGGAGGCGACGCCGTGTTGGCCGGCGCCGGTTTCGGCAATGATGCGGGTCTTGCCCATGCGCTTGGCAAGCAGGATCTGGCCAAGGCAATTGTTGATCTTGTGCGAACCCGTATGATTCAGCTCGTCGCGTTTGAAGTAAATTTTCGCGCCGCCCAGATGCTGCGTCAGGCGCTCGGCGAAATAGAGCGGTGAGGGGCGGCCGGTGTAGTGCGTGTTGAGATTTTCAAGCTCGGCCTTGAAGGCCGGATCGTTCTTTGCGTCCGTGTAGGCCTGCTGCAACTCAAGGATCAGCGGCATCAACGTTTCGGCAACGAACCGGCCGCCGAAAATGCCGAACATGCCCTGCTCATCCGGGCCGGTGCGAAAGGAATTGGGTTCAGCAAGCTTGTTCACTTTTTCACTCCAGGCTGCGCGTTTTTCACGGCGGCAATAAATTCCTTGATCAGTCCAATATCCTTGATGCCCGGCGCGCTTTCCACTCCGGATGAAACATCAAGCCCCGGCGCATTGGTGATTGCCAGAGCCTGATCGACATTGCCTGCATTCAGCCCACCGGAAAGCATGTAATCAAGCTTCGGGTCAAGCGTGGCAAGAAGCCGCCAGTCAAATGAAATGCCATTGCCGCCCGGAAGCTCCGATCCCTTGGGGGCCTTTGCATCGAGCAGGAACTTGTCGGCAATGCCTCTATGTGGAGCAATGGCGTCAAGGTCGGATGCTTCGCGGATGGAAAACACCTTCATCACCGGCAAGCCATAGCGGGATTTGACTTCGGCCACCCGCTCAGGCGTTTCATGCCCGTGCAGTTGCAGCCAGTCGGGCCTCATCGCCGATACGATTTCATCCAAATACGCATTATCCGCATCAACCGTCACAGCCACAGCGTCTGCCCGGCCAATTGCCGCCTGCCGCAGTGTTCCAGCTTGTTCGGGCGTGACATTGCGCGGGCTCTTGGCAAAGAAGATGAATCCCACCATCGCCGCACCGGCATCCAGCGCGGCGGCAACAGTCTCAGGCGATGAAAGGCCGCAGATTTTGATAATCGGGGTCATGGCACTTCAGTTAGTGCCAAGGCGCGATCCTGTCGAGGCAAAATGGCAGCAAGACCCAAAGGTCGCGCCCCTCTTCAATCAAAAAGGGGCGCAAGGTTCATATCAGTTGGCGCGCTCGGTGAACCCAAGATTTCTGGGCTGTTCCGGCAATTGATTCACTGTGACCGGATTGTCGGCTGTCACATCAGTGAAGCTGAACCCGGCAAATTGGGCTTCGCCGGCGCCCGACAGGTAAAAGCCGAAGACGATTTGCGATGTGCCTTCCGGCACGTCGAGGACGATCTCCCGCCCGCACCAGTCAACAGTCCCGCTCAGCGAGTCCAAGGGCGGCTCGTTCTCGAGATTGCTGAAACCCAGCATTTGCCCCGACGGCCCGTCAAAGCGCAGCCAGATCGTGGCACTGCCTGCAACGGCAATTGCCTTGATGAAACAGGCAATTTTCAATCGCTTGCCAAGATGGGGTGTCGCGCTGATGCTTTGCATGAACGTCACAAACCCATCGCTGGATTGCACCGCGCGGGCCCTTTCACGCGACTTTAGCGAGACAACCGGTTTTCCCGCATGCTGCGCGCCGGATAGCAGACCGCCCTCATAGAGATGTTTGGCTGTCCCGCCGACCGTCCAGCCGTCCGGCGCGGCAAGTCCTGCCGATTCTGTGGCGTCTGAATGGAGTTGGGCTGACAGGACATTCCAGTCCCTGTGCCCCAATTGTCTGGCCAGCAGGTCAAGGCAATCGCCGTGGCTGAGGTCTATGTTCTTTGCCGCCAATGCATCACGCAGACGCTTGGCGGCGGCTTTTGCTTCAATAGCCGTGAGATCACGCAAATTGTGCATGGTAAAAGTCCTTCACAAACGGCATGGAACGGGTGCCTGCATTGCCGGGTTGCCATTGTGTCGGAAACAATTGCCAACCATTGGCTTGAACGCATTCACCATCTCAATTGAGCGCAGGCGGCCGGTCGCGTTCTACCAAAGATATGCTCCAACAAGTTGCCGTTTTTGTCAACTTCAAGCACCGTTCAACGCTGAAACCGGCAGGCAGGCGGTCAATTACAGCCGGGTTGATTTCACCATCTCAAGACTGGCCACCTTGCCAACACCCGGTTGTTCGCTCGGCGCCAGCAAATCCTCGAGGAAATATGCGCCAAGTTCCGACCGGTTTGCCAGGCCGGATTTTCGGTAAACTGCCATCGCCTGCTGACGCACTGTCGATTCCCCGGAGCCGCGCAGATGGGCGATTTCCTTTTGCGTCAAGCCCTTGAGCATGAGCAGCGCAATGTCGGCCTCGCTTTCGCTCAGTTTCCATGCCTTGAACTGGTCGTGGATGGCGCGGCCCAGGCCGTCAATATGCACCCGCGCCGCCGTCCGCCAATGGTCGCTTTCGGTGCGAACCCGCGACAGATCGTTGAGCAGGTCCACTCGCTCGCGCTTGATGCCGCGTGTTTCAAGCGCCACCCAAGCGGTTGCCGCGACAGCCATCACCAACAGCGCTTTTTCGAAGAGGTCCGTGGCGAAACTGGCGAGGTTAAAAGGCTCAGCACTCTGCAGATTTTCAACCACGACGAGTGTGCCAAACAGTATCAGCGCCAGCAATGAAAATCCGAGGACCCGTTTCATGTGTTCCGCCTCCCTTAGAATTGCCGATTGCAATAGTCCGGCGAGGCGGCTGCCGAAGGCCGCCTGCCAAGAGAGCATCATGTCATTGTGTCTTGAATGTGCCTTCGGTCAGTGTCTGGTTGCCACTTTCTTCGATGGCCAGCACTTCCCATTTGTATTCAAAGCCCGGCTCAAGCATGGCCGCAGGGACTGTCATTTCCGTCGCCGTGGCTGGAAGATACATGCTCAAGCCACGCTTGCCGATCATGTTCACATGCGGATCTTCGACTTTCTCGACGATCAGCTGGTAAGAAATCAGCTGGATGTCCGACCCGTCAAGGGCCTTTCCTGATCCTTGCCATTGCATCTTGAGATCAGCAATCGGCACTGTGGAATTTTCCGCGGGCGCAACAAGAGTCACACCTGCCGGAATTTTGTGAGTCAGCACCGCTTCGCCGGTCAGCACACCGGTTTGACCGCCTAGCTTGGATGCCGTGGCGCGGAATTCATAGATACCCGCCGGCATTTTCCCGAGCAGCGCCTCGATCGGCATTTTGGCGTTTTCCGGCTCGTGGGTTTCCATGAAAAGTTCCGTCATGCCGAGGTCGCCAACCGAGGCGCGGCCATAATACTCGGCGACAATGCCTTTCGGGCCGATGATCTCCAGCTTTTCCCAGCCGTCGGCATCGACGAACGCTTGAAAGCCGGTGTCATTGTCCGTGGCATTGTGCTCGATGATCATTTTGGCCTGTTTCAGCTTGCCGCCGTCTGCAGTTTGCCCGAGGGCAAACGAACCAAAAATGACATAGGCAGCGGATGCAGCAAGCAGGATTGCGGTTGTGGTCTTCGGATTTCTGCGGGTCATTTCACTCTCCTTTTTGAATCCAGGGCCTGGGAGCGGCCTGGCTTGGGAGATTCAAATCGATGGCTTGGCGCAAGGAAATCCAGCGCGTGTCATAAACGCGGTTTACGGCTGATCGTCAGACAAATGTCGCATCGGGCTTTTGCCAGAAAGCTCGACGGGAATCACCGCTGCCAGTTAAAACCGTGCAGCCGCGGATCGGCAGCGAACGTGTCGTGGTTAAAGGACATCCGGGCCGCCGGATAGTCGCACAGGGCGGACACGCCATGCGGACCCACCTTGATCCGCCACGTCGCCCAGGATTTTGGCTTCTTTGATGCAA
>JBAVTG010000256.1:0-15332 GCA_049696015.1 Rhizobiaceae bacterium
GCATGGCGCTAAACTGGGCTATGACGTCAATGACGCCTTGGACCGGCGCTCTGCGTTGCTAAAGCAAATTTCGGAAATCGTACCCGTTTCTGGATACACGCGCGCCAACAACGATATGGTTCTAACGACAACAACTGGCGCAACGCTGTTTGAGACAAGACCCCGGCAAATAGACTTTACCGAAGCTAACGCGTTTTCTGCGGCGACAGATGGTGAACCGGTCTTCATCGACTTTGTCAAATTTGCGGTGGCCGGTTCTGGATCTGGCGAGGCGTCCGGAAAGCTGGATGCGCTATTGAAAATGCGTGATGTCATTCTTCCGGGCATGCAACGCCAAATGGATGAATTCGCCCACGGATTGATCGCCAGCTTTGCAGAACAGGATGCGGCTGCGACGCTCGCCCCCCTTCAAGGGCTTTTTGCATGGTCAGGCGGTCCTGCATTCGCCAGTGAAGGCGTCTTGATTGACGGGTTGGCAGCGGAGATTTTCGTCAATCCGCTCTATGATCCGCAGCAAGGCGGATTGTTGACCCGGTTGCGCGATGGCGGAGCCAATGGCGCGCTGTACAATGCCAACCCGTCAGGCGCGGCGGCATATGCTGAGCGGATAACGGGTCTTTTAACATCTTTGGATTCGGGGCGTCCCTTCGCGCCATCGGCGGGGCTCTCAAGTCAGGCAAGCCTCCCCGAATTCGGCAGGCAGATCGGTTCTGTGTTTGCGCAAACAAGGTCCGACGCCAGCCGCAACACAGGCTTGGCCGAAACGCGGCACGCCCGTTTTGCAGAGCAGCTTTCGAACGAGACAGGTGTCAATATTGACAACGAAATGATCCTGCTTGGCGAACTGGAACACAGTTATGAAGCGTCCGCGCGTTTGATCAAGGTAGCTGATCAGATGCTGCAGGAACTTCTTGCGGCGGTGGGCTGATGTCATGACATTTTCCGTCTCAACAAACTCGTTCACTGTTTCGCTTCAGCGCGCTGTCAACTCCCTGCAGAAGGAAATTGCCAAGCACCAGTCGGAACTGCAGACGGGAATGCTGGCTGATGCCGGACTCTCACTCGGCGCGACCGTTTCCAGTCTTGTCTTGTATAAGCAGGAAAGTGATCGGCTCGCATCAATTCTCGATACAAATGCCCTCGTCGAAACCCGGCTTGAAGCAACCCAAAGCACGCTGGCTGCGGTTACCAGCGGGTTGGATACGCTCGTTGATTCACTGGTCGCCGGCACGGAAACATCTGCCTCAAAAGCCTTGATCAAAGATATCGCCGGAAATGCGCTTTCGGGATTTGTAACGGCGCTCAATGCGACTGTGAACGGCCAGTTTCTATTTGCGGGCGTCAATGCCGGCACAGCCCCTTTCGGCACTGCGGCGATTGCGACTGCGAAAGCGCAAATGGATAGCGCGTTTTTGACCCACTTCGGATTTCCAAAAACGGACCCCGCCGCCGCGTCAATTACAGCAGCCGCGTTCGACACCTTTTTGACAACACAGATCGAGCCGATGTTTGCCGCACCGGCTTGGAATGCGACGATTTCAACAGCATCTGACACAGCAATAAAATCGAGGATCTCCCTCACGCAGGTTGAATCAACATCCCTGTCAGCGAATGAAGACGCATTTCGTCACGCGTTCTTCGCGGCCGCTGTTACCGCAAATTTCATTGATGCACCCTTCAGCCAGCAGGTGGCCCAATCCATTGCGCGCCTTGGCACGGAAAGATCTTATCAAGCCAAACAGCTTGTCGGTGACCTAGGCGCCAGTACGGGTCTGCTGCAGAACAGGATTTCGAAAATCAGCTTTTCACTCACCAAGCAGGCTGATCTCTTCGAAAAGTCAGCGACAGAACTTGTTGGGGTCGACCCATACGAAACGACAGTGCGGATGAATTCAATCTTGAACACACTGGAATCCACGATCGTCGTTTCACGCCGAATTCAAGAAGTCAGTTTCACCCGCCTGACGCGGTAGGCAAGGACAGTAAATGGCAATGGCTTATCGGCATCACTATGCGGAAATCCAGTCGGATGGGCAGTCTGAAGCCAGATTCCGCGAACGCGAATTGCTCGAGCAATCTGTGAGATTGATGTCAGTTGCCATGTCCGGCCAGCATTCGCCGGTGGCCGGAATCGAGGCGCGGCATTTCACATCCAAAATCTGGACGACTTTGCTGCAAGACCTCGCCTCTTCTGAAAATCAGCTGCCCAGAGAAACCCGGGCTGGTCTGCTTTCGATCGGGATTTGGATTCTTCGGGAGTTGGACGAAATCCGCAACGATGAGGCCAGATCGTACCAAGATATTATTGATATCAACGGGATGGTTATTGAAGGTTTGAAATGAAAAACCCGTTCAAAATATCACTGAAGGCAAACGAGAAAATTTACGTCAATGGCGCCGTTCTTCGATTTGACCGGCGGACTTCAATCGAGTTCCTGAATGATGTCAATTTTCTGCTCGAAGGCCACGTCATGCAGATAGAGCAAGCCGTATCGCCGATACAGCAGCTCTATTACGTCATTCAAATCATGCTGATGGCACCGAATAATATTGAGATGAGTATGGCTGTATACAAGCAGCAGATTCAAGCTGTTCGCAATCACCATGAATCAAACTCAATGAATATTGATTTGTTGCAAATTGATGATCTCGTTAAAGGAAGTAAATATTATGAGGCGATGAAAATTATAAGACAGTCAGGCGATTTGATCATTGGCAAACAAAAAATAGAAAATAAAAATGATATCATTTCGCTAAATACGCGATCGCTCGTTTATTCATAGCGCTTACAAAGGATCATTTAAAATGAATGTCTCCCAGATTTCGAATGTTGTGAACAACACCCCTGCATTGGCAAAAAGCAATCAATCTCAGTTGGACTACGATACTTTCCTGAAATTGCTTGTTGCCCAGATGAAAAATCAGGACCCGACAAAGCCAATGGATTCAACGGAATACATAGCGCAGTTGGCGACATTCTCGAATGTCGAGCAGCTGATCACGTCTAACAAGAAGCTGGATTCTCTGATTGAAGACAGCCGGATGTCCAAGGGTGTTGATTTGATCGGCATGCGGCTGACATCGCTCGACAACGAAGTTTCCGGACTTGTGGATAGTGTGCGCCTCACCAGATCCGGCATTGTTGCCGTCTTGGAGGATGGCAAAGAGCTCCTCGTCGATGATCAAGTCTCGATCAGCAAATGAGCCCAGTTGACGCCCTTGAATTGGTTCAGCTTGCTATCTGGACCGTCATCATTGCAGCAGCCCCGGCAGTTTTGCCTGCCATGCTGGTCGGTTTGACCATTTCGCTCTTTCAAGCCTTGACCCAGATTCAGGAAAGCACGCTCACATTCGTGCCAAAGATAATGGCCGTTTTTATTTCAATCATAATTTTCTCTAGCTTCATAGGCAGTCACTTGCATATTTTTACGTCAGTAATTTTTGATAATATAAGAACCGGATATATTTAAATATGAATGAATCATCATCGATAAAAGCAGCCAATCTAGATTATAAAACAACAGATATCACGTTTTCTCTCGCGATCATTTTCATGCTCGCAATTATGTTTATACCAATTCCGACGATTTTGATCGATTTTGGTTTGGCAGTTTCGTTGTCGCTCTCAATCCTGATCCTCATGGTAGCTTTGTGGATCAACCGGCCTTTGGACTTTTCCGCATTTCCAACAGTGTTGCTGATCACGACGATGTTGCGCCTCTCGCTCAACATCGCGACAACCAGGACGATATTGGCCCATGGCGCCGAGGGGACTACCGCTGCCGGCTACATGATCAGCGGTTTCTCTGGTTTCGTTATGGGCGGCGATTTTTTGATCGGGCTTGTCGTGTTCATCATCCTTGTGATCGTCAATTTTGTCGTGATCACGAAGGGGTCGACACGCATCGCGGAGGTCGGCGCCCGCTTCACGCTTGATGCAATTCCGGGCAAACAGATGTCGATTGATGCCGATCTATCGGCAGGCATTATTGATGAAAAAGTTGCACAGGCGCGCCGCAGCGAATTGGAAGAGGAAAGCGCGTTCTTCGGCTCTATGGATGGGGCGTCGAAGTTTGTCCGCGGCGATGCGGTAGCCGGATTGATCATCACCGCCGTCAACATCTTTGGCGGCATGCTCATTGGCATTTTTCGCCATGGCATGCCGGCATCCGAGGCGGCAGATGTCTTCGTCAAGCTATCTGTAGGTGATGGCATCGTAACCCAGATTCCCGCGCTCATTGTCTCACTTGCCGCAGGTTTAATTGTCTCCAAAGGCGGCACGCGCGGCACAGCAGATCATACTGTCCTTAAGCAGCTGGGAGCTTATCCGCGCGCGCTGTTTGTTGCCGCGGCGCTCCTGTTCGGTTTGGGCTTAATGCCCGGTCTTCCGACACTGCCCTTTGCAGTCATTGGCGGAATGCTCTTTGTCGTTGGACAAAAAATACTTGGACAGCGAAAGAGTGACGCCGATAATCTGGCGCACGCGGCCAATGTCGCGCAGCAAGCCGTTGATACCGCAGAGGCCAACTCTGCTAAAAACATGTTGCGCACGTCCGAGATCGAACTGGTTATGGGCCGGCAATTGGCGGCGAGCCAGATGTCGGGTCAGCAGGAACTCGCATTTCGGATGGCCAAAATGCGCAGAAAATTCGCGACCGACTATGGCTACGTCATCCCGGAGATCAAAGTGTCGGAGGATTTGGCCATTCCAGCCAAATCCTACCAGATCCGGATTCAGGGCAGTACAGTCGCAAGCTATTCGGTGCGCATCGACGAGATACTCGCATTGATTGGCAATAGCGCCGTCCCTGCCTTGCCAGGCGAAGAGGTCAACGAGCCCGCCTTCGGCATGCGGGCCTATTCTGTGCCGGCTAACTTTGCCGAAGATCTGCGCCAGCTTGGCCTTCAGGGCGCAGACAATATATCGGTCATTCTTACTCATCTGAGCGAGGTTATACGTTCCAACCTGTCGCAACTGCTATCCTATCGCGACATGCGCGCCCTGATTGAGCGGCTGGAGCCGGAATATCGCAAGTTGGCAGACGAAATCTGTTCGAATCATCTGACCTACCCGGGATTGCAGGCGGCTTTGAAAGCACTGCTGTCCGAGCGTGTTTCCATCCGCAATTTGCACATTATCATTGAATCGATTGCTGAAATTGCCGGACAAACCCGAAGAACAGACAAACTTGTCGAACATGTCCGTCAACGGTTATCCCAACAAATTTGCAGCGACATCGCCACAGAGGGAATCCTCTCAGTTTTGCGGCTTGGACCCAGATGGGATTTGGCATTCCATGAAAATGTCAAACGCGACACCAAAGGCGAAACACTGGAGTTTTCCATGGAACCGCGTCTGCTTGAGCGGTTTGTCGAGGAGGCAAGACCGAAAATTGATGCCCATACGCAAGATGGCACTTCTTTTGCCATCGTCACCTCGCAGGAGGCCCGCCCGTTCGTGCGGTTGATTCTTGAGCGGATCTACCCGGGTGTCCCGGTATTGAGCCATTCAGAATTGGCACGGGGATTTGAACTCAACATCATCGGGTCCATTTCCTGATGCTTATTGAAACTGTCACTGCACAGTTTTTCGCTACATTTTGCCGTACCGGCGGCTGTCTGATGTTGCTCCCCGGCTTTTCGTCTGCACGAGTGCCGGTTCACATGAGGTTGCTGTTGGCACTGGCGCTCGCGGTGGCGATCCTTCCCTTTGCGCAGCCGCATTGGACTTCCGGTTTTGCGGCCGGGCCGGTGCCCATTGCCTCAATCATCTTTGTCGAGACATTGGTCGGCGCCATGCTCGCTTTTTCGGTACGGATATTTCTCATTGCGGTAACCTTTATCGCAACTGCGGCATCCGCCGCCATCGGGCTCAGTAGCCAATTGGGCACATCCATGACTGAAGACGACGCAGAGCCAGCGCTTGCCACACTTGTGTCCATGTCCGTGCTACTGACTCTGTTTGCCCTGGACTTCCATCATCCGGTTATCGCTGCGCTGGCGCGGTCATATGAAGTCATTCCGATCGGCGCGCGATTTGATTTTGCGCTGGCCAGCCACGATCTGACGCGCATGCTGGCTGACTCGTTCCTGAATGTCCTGCGCCTCGGAAGTCCGTTCCTTGCTTTTGCTCTCCTTGCAAATCTCTATATCGCCATGCTGAACAAGCTGACGCCAAATCTGCAGATCTACTTTGTTGCAACGCCAGCCGTGCTGGTTGGCGGATTGGGCCTTCTCTATGTGGTTCTGCCAATCACACTGACTTTGGCGCAAGGCGCAGTGTCGCAGCTATGGGGGCTTCGATGAGCAATCATTCAAAGCGCATGCGGCTGGCGCGGCATGACAAACTCCTCAGCCGTATTCATGCCTCCAGGAAACTGGATATCGCGCGACAGCAATCTAAGAAATGGGGCCTCTTGCGCCAGTCTGAAGAGCTTGATGCAACAGATAATTCGACTGATGCCATTACCTATCTGGATCGCCGCCTTGCCTGCCGTACATCCCTCGCTGTGGATATCGCCGATGCTTCGGGAGAAATTAATTTGCTCGAAAGGGCCGCAAAAATGCTGGAATTGGCGCGGGACAAGACCCAAGATGCAATTGTCCAATTGCAGCGTGAAATCGACGCGGCAGAGGCCAATGACCTGCTTCAAGAATTTGTCGCTCGGTCATTTGCGGCAATCAGGCAAGCCCCGGACAAGTCCTGATCTTTACAATCCGGTCAACCGCATCTCTTGATGAAGGCTTGACGACCATGCCCATCAGCGCCTTTCAGGCAACCAGCCACATCTCCCAAAGCGCCCGTCTGACGCGGCAAAGCGTGACAAGCCAGACACCGAACCTCCTTGCATCGCGTGCAGACTTCAGACTCCAACTTGAGGTCGCTCACAAGAAGGACAACGAAGTGTCCGAAATCAGCTCTGTGGTTTCGGAAGAAATTGGGGCCCTTTTCATCAAGAACTTCCTCGACACCTATATCCCGAAGGAGAGTTCGTCGATCTTTGATCAAGGATTGGCTTCCGAGTATTGGAAATCGATGTTTACGGATTCCATTGCTGACGCGCTCAAGAATTCAAATGAACTGAAGCTGAAAATTGCATAACCGCCGGAGAGTATCGGCAAATCCAAAACTTGGACGAATTGAATGTCACATGCGAAACTGGGCATCATTGATTTAATAACTGACTTGCTTGAGCAGGAAACTGCTTTCCTGAAGGCAGGAGATGTATTGATGGTTGAAGGGACCGCTAAACGTAAGGCGCGTCTGCTGCATCAACTTTCCCAATCCGAGGAATGGCCGGATTCGTCTTCAAATACAGTTACAAGCCTGCAGCGCATGCACGAGGCCCTGCAGCGCAATCTGCAGTCATGCAACGAAAATGCTGAGGCATTGCGGGAGCTTGTCTCAATTCATCTGAGAATGGAGCAAGAGCTGGACAGCGATGGCACTTACCATTCCCGGGCAGGATATCCCAACCGTCGATGATCAATATTCTATTTTCTCTGCTGGCCATTGCTTCATCCGCCGCAGGCATATTTGCCGGACAGAAACTTGCAGGCCAAAAGGCTGAAACCCCGAATGCCGCCGAATTGGCGCACCCTGCCAACCCCGAGTTTGCGATACCGGACATATTGGTTTTCCCCATGATAGATGCCGGAAAATTGAGCGGGTACATGGTCACCCGGTTTTCGCTGCAAATCAAAAATCGAAACGCAAGCCGGTCGCCCGTTGGCGATGACATTCTCCTGACGGACGCATTTTATTCTGCCGCTTTTGAACAGATCGATTCTGCGCGGCCGGCGGGTGAAGTGCCAAATATCTCGGAACTGGCGGACAAGTTCTTGGAAAAGGCAAATGAAGAAGCAGGCACAACTCGTTTTGAATCCGCGTTGGTACAGCAGTTTGATTTATTCGACCGCTACAGCCTTCGCCGGAAAAACGTGAAAGAGCGGCAAATCCAGCAAGAAGAAAAGCCAAAGCCGGCAAAAAGCGATCACTAATCACAGATTGTAATTATGACAACCAATAATTGAATAAATGCGCTATGGTGCATGCTGATTCGTGATCGACCGGCGGGGAAACATGTTGTACGGCAAGCATAGCGATGCAACGCAATCAGAACAGCATATGGAATTGGCGAGGCCAGAGTTTGGTGTCCATCTGGCCGGGGAAATTCCTTTCCGAATGCCTCCGGCCAATCCGACCGAAGGCCATTTTGTGCCGGCCAGTCTGGCTGCCCGAAAACTGCTGCGCAAACGCGAGATTGAATGTCTGCGTTGGGTTTCCGAGGGAAAGACAAGTATCGAAATATCGAGAATAATTGATTTGTCCGAGCATACGGTCAATCATTACCTCGCTACATGCTGCAGGAAACTGGATGCGGTCAATCGCGTTCAAGCCGCTGTTAAAGCGGTTCGGCTCGGCATCGTTTGAGTCTTTGGCAAATGGTGTTGCGAAGGAGCATTGACTTCAAGAACTCGTCCGTTTCGATTACTTGGGCCAAGCGAGGCTTCCACGGATTGCAGTCTGGCACGGCATTCCTCGTGAAACAGGCTCATTTTGCAAACCATAGCGATCGCTTCATTTAGCATGCCTCCATGTCGTGCAATATGTTCGGACCATTTGTTTTACGTCAGTTGGCGACCAAAGCCCGCAAAAGCCCTGCGGCTTGCGCCGCAGGGCCGGGGCTTTGTGGTGCAAACACCCCGCCGGAAAAACCGGCTGTTCTCTATGGCGCGAAAACCAGAAAATCTCCATTTGGAAAAGTATCAGCGTTGACAAAACCAGCAATTAGCTTCTGCTTAATAAATTTGCACTGCACAAAAATTATGCCAAATGTGGGATTTTCATGACCATCGATTGATCTGACTATTGGGAATTTTATCCGTACTCAGGATGCCGCACCATCTCAAACTCGGAAAATAATTAAACAATATCAATATGGTGGTGACTGGAAAGAGCGTACGTTCAGGCAAACTGAAGAATCTGGCACAGGGTTTGCAAAGTCTGCTGCGGTGCAAACAAACCCCAGCCGGAGTTCATCCATGAGAAATCTGACAAGACGCGTATTTCTTTCCGTATCTGCTGCCATGATGGCAGGCAGCATGCTTTCCGTGCCAGCTTTGGCACAGGAGGAAACCATCAAGGTCGGTATCCTGCATTCGCTTTCGGGTACAATGGCGATTTCTGAAACGACATTGAAAGACGCCATGCTGATGCTCATTGAGGAGCAGAACAAAAAAGGCGGCTTGCTCGGCAAAAAACTAGAGGCCGTCGTTGTGGACCCTGCGTCTGACTGGCCGCTGTTTGCCGAGAAAGCACGTGAACTGATCGAAAAGGACAAGGTGGCAGCCGTGTTCGGCTGCTGGACCTCGGTGTCGCGAAAGTCAGTGCTGCCCGTGTTCAAGGAGTTGAACAATATCCTTTTCTACCCGGTTCAGTATGAGGGCGAAGAGTCCGAACGCAACGTGTTCTACACGGGCGCCGCTCCCAACCAGCAAGCCATTCCGGCAGTCGATTACCTGATGTCCGACGAAGGCGGTGCTGTTAAGCGCTGGGTGTTGGCTGGTACCGACTATGTCTATCCGCGCACGACCAACAAGATCCTTGAATCTTACCTTCTGGCAAAGGGCGTTGCCAAGGAAGACATCATGATCAACTACACGCCATTCGGCCATTCTGACTGGCAGACGATTGTTGCTGACATCAAGAAGTTCGGCTCCGAAGGCAAGAAGACGGCTGTTGTTTCAACCATCAACGGCGATGCAAACGTGCCGTTCTACAAGGAACTTGGCAATGCCGGCATCAAGGCGGAAGACATTCCCGTTGTCGCCTTCTCGGTCGGTGAAGAAGAACTTGCCGGACTTGATACAGCGCCTCTGGTCGGACATCTCGCCGCCTGGAATTATTTTCAGTCCGCCGACGCGCCGGTCAATGCCGAGTTCATCAAGACCTGGAAAGCATACACAAAGAACGACAAGCGCGTGACCAACGATCCGATGGAGGCGCATTATGTCGGCTTCAACATGTGGATCAAGGCAGTCGAAAAGGCAGGCACGATCGAGCCGGACAAGGTGATCGACGCGCTGCCAGGCATCGAAGCGCCGAACTTGACTGGCGGTATCTCCAAGATGCTGCCAAACCACCACATCACCAAGCCGGTGCTGATCGGCGAAATTCAGGCCGACGGCCAGTTCGAAACAGTCTGGAAGACACCGGATCTCGTGGCAGGTGACGCCTGGACCGACTTCCTGCCGGAGTCCAAGCCGCTTGAAGCCGATTGGGTCACACTCAAGTGCGGCAACTACAACACTGAAACCAAGGCCTGCCTCGGCGACGTGCCTGCGCAATAAACTATTGATGTATCCGGGCGGGCCATCTCTTTGCGGTCTGCCCGGATTCCTTTCTCCTGTTGGAATGGCGGCAAGGTGCGACAGTTCTCGAGGTTCGTCTCTATACTCATCCTGATGGCTGCCGCGGTCATGAACGCAGCGCTTGCTGATGAAGACTCATTGCGCGCGGCGCTTTCCAAATTCAATGAAGGCGAAGGCTATGCTGCCATTGAGGCTGGCGTTGCGGCGTTGGGCGCAACCGGCGATCCCGCTGCAGCAGCCACGCTGAATGCACTGTCCAGTGGACTTTTGGTGCGGCGCAAGGCCGACGGGGCGATTTTCATAACCGATGCCGCGGGAACCAAACTGATCGACCCTTCCACTGGCGCTGACGCCGGTGAAGCCGCTCCGGCCGAAATTGAAAAGCTGAAGATCAAGAATTCAATCCGCAAGAAAATTGGCACAGCGCTCTCCGGCATGACTCTGATGTCACCAAACCGCGCGGCGCGGCTATCGGCTGCCGAAACAATATTCCAAAGCGGCGACCCGGCCCAGCTGGCAGCGCTGGAAACCGCAATTGCCGCTGAAATGGATGCAAGCGTCAAAGCCCGTTTTGAACAGGCCAAAGCATCGGTGATCCTGGCCACTTCAACAGACCAGGCCGCATTGACGGCGGCCGTTGCAACAATCGCAGCAAGGGGTGACCGCGAGTCCCTTAAAATTCTGCATGACGCGACGGGCAAACTGGAAGGGGAAGCAGCGACGGTTCTGGCCAATTCGATATCTGGGATCAACAACCGTTTGGCGATTTGGAATGTCGGCCAGAACATCTGGTACGGCATTTCCCTTGGTTCGGTGCTTTTGCTTGCCGCCATCGGCCTTGCCATTACCTTTGGTGTGATGGGCGTTATCAATATGGCGCATGGCGAAATGGTAATGCTGGGCGCCTATACGACATTCGTCGTTCAGCAGTTCCTGGTTGCCAACGCGCCGGAGCTGATCGAGTACGGGTTGGCATTTGCTTTGCCGTTGGCGTTTCTGGTTTCGGCTACGGTGGGTATGGCAATCGAGCGCACCATTATTCGCCAGCTTTACGGCCGCCCGCTGGAAACCCTGCTTGCCACCTGGGGCGTGTCACTCATCCTCCAACAGGGCGTGCGCAGCATCTTTGGCGCTACCAACCGCGAAGTCTCCAACCCGTCATGGATGTCCGACGGCTTTATGATTGGCCAGATGACAATTACCTGGAACCGCTTTTGGATACTTGTCTTTGCGCTCACCATCTTTTTTGCCCTGCTCTTGGTGTTGAAGCGCACCGCATTCGGCTTGCAGATGCGCGCGGTCACGCAGAACCGCCGCATGGCGTCATCAATGGGTATTGCAACGCCCTGGGTTGATGCCTTCACCTTTGCGCTAGGATCTGGCATTGCCGGCATAGCGGGGGTTGCCCTCTCGCAGATTGACAACGTCTCGCCGGACCTTGGTCAAAGCTATATCATCGATAGTTTCATGGTGGTGGTGTTCGGCGGCGTCGGCAATTTATGGGGCACATTGGTCGGCGCGTTGTCGCTCGGTGTAGCCAACAAGTTCCTTGAGCCTTATGCCGGCGCTGTGCTTGCCAAGATTTTGGTGCTGGTCCTCATCATCTTGTTCATCCAGAAGCGCCCGCGCGGCCTGTTCGCGATCAGGGGGCGGGCGGTGGAAGCATGATCACGAGAGCCCTGTTTTCCGGGACTTCGCGCCCCGTGTTTGTTGTTGCGACTCTGGTTCTGGCTGTTGCCTTGTGGGCAGCTATTTTCAATCTCGCAGTTTCGCCTGATAGCGCTATGCACGTGCCGACCTATCTGGTCGCGCTTATCGGAAAGTATCTCTGTTACGCTCTGCTAGCGCTCTCGCTTGATCTGGTTTGGGGCTATGTCGGCATCCTCTCGCTCGGCCACGGGGCATTCTTTGCGCTCGGCGGCTATGCGATGGGTATGTATTTGATGCGCCAAATTGGTGCACGCGGCACATATGGAAATCCGCTTTTGCCGGACTTCATGGTGTTCCTCAATTGGAAGGAATTGCCCTGGTTCTGGTACGGGTTTGACCAATTCTGGTTTGCAATGTTGATGGTACTTCTGGTTCCAGGCTTGCTGGCATTCCTGTTTGGCCTGTTCGCCTTCCGCAGTCGCGTTTCCGGCGTCTATTTGTCCATCATCACTCAGGCGCTTACCTATGCGCTTTTGCTTTCCTTTTTCCGCAACGAAATGGGTTTTGGCGGGAACAACGGCCTGACTGACTTCAAGGATTTTCTCGGCTTCGACATTCAAGCTGGAGGCACGCGTGCCGCACTGATGTTGCTGTCCGCTCTTGCACTTGTTGGCGGCATGATGATTGCACTTTTCATCACGCGATCAAAGTTTGGAAAACTGATGATCGCCGTGCGCGATGCGGAGGCCCGCACGCGCTTCATCGGCTTTCGCCCCGAAAACATCAAGCTGTTTGCCTTCACGGTATCGGCCATGATGGCTGGCGTTGCCGGCGCGTTGTACGTTCCGCAGGTTGGCATCATCAATCCGGGTGAATTCGCACCGGGCAATTCGATTGAAGTTGTCATCTGGACGGCTGTCGGCGGGCGCGGCACGATTTTCGGTCCCGTTATCGGCGCGCTGCTTGTCAATGGAGGCAAGAGTTGGTTCACCGGCGTTTTGCCGGAATACTGGCTGTTTGCTTTGGGCGGCCTGTTTATTTTCACCACGATTTTTCTACCGAAAGGTGTTGCCGGTTTCCTTTCAGGTCTGACCCGATACAAGCGAAAAGACAAGATAATGCCGGTTGCAGCAGAACCGGCAGCGGCTGAATAGGAAGCGGATAGTGGCAAAGAAGGAAAGCCTGCTCTACCTTGACGATGTTTCAGTTTCCTTTGATGGATTCCGGGCTATCAACAATCTGTCTTTCATGCTCCTGAAAGGCGAAATGCGCGCAATCATCGGCCCCAATGGCGCCGGCAAAACCACCATGATGGACATCATCACCGGCAAGACCCGTCCAGACAAGGGCGAGGTCTTTTTCAAGGGCGATTATGATCTGACCAGACATGATGAGGCGCAGATTGCTCAAGCCGGCATAGGCCGCAAATTCCAGAAGCCGACAGTATTTGAAAGCCATACGGTGGAAGACAATATCCGACTCGCAATGGCGGGCACGCGCTCGGTATTCTCGGCGCTGTTTCATAAGCCACACAAGGCGGAAGACGATCGTCTCGTTGAGATACTTGGCACAGTTCGCTTGGCCGCGCGCCGCCAGGATATTGCAGCCAACCTGTCGCATGGCCAGAAGCAATGGCTGGAAATCGGCATGCTTCTGGCGCAGGAGCCCCAGCTGCTGTTGGTTGATGAACCGGTCGCAGGCATGACGGACGCGGAAACGGAAGAAACCGCGAAACTCCTGCTGGAAATTGCCAAGACCCGCTCCGTCGTTGTGGTCGAGCATGATATGCATTTTGTCCGCTCACTCGGGGTTAAGGTGACCTGTCTGCACGAAGGCTCTGTGCTTTCGGAAGGAAGTCTTGATTTCGTCAGCGCAGACCCGCGCGTCATTGAAGTCTATCTGGGGCGCTGACCATGCTGACAGTTGAAAACGCGGTTCTTCATTATGGTGCGGCCGAAGCATTGCGCGGCATATCGCTTGATGCAGAACAGGGAAAAATCACCTGCATCCTTGGCCGCAATGGCGTGGGCAAAACAAGTTTGATCCGTTCCATCGCTGGCCACCACAAATTGACTTCCGGGAAAATCACATTTGAAAGTGTGCTGCTCGATGGCAAGCCTGCGCAGGCGCGCGCGCGTGCCGGTATCGGATTGGTGCCGCAGGGGCGCGAAATCTTCCCGCTCCTGACAGTTGGCGAAAATCTCGAAACGGGATTAGGCGCCGCGCCGAAAAATGAACGCTTCATCCCGGACCATGTCTTTGACCTGTTCCCGGTTTTGAAATCGATGCTTGGGCGCCGTGGCGGCGATTTATCCGGCGGGCAGCAACAACAATTGGCGATCGGCCGCGCCCTTGTCATGCGGCCGAAACTTTTGATGCTGGATGAGCCGACCGAGGGAATTCAGCCGTCCATCATCAAGGATATTGGCCGCGCCATCCGCTATCTGCGCGATACGCAAGGCATTTCGGTCCTTTTGGTCGAACAATATCTCGATTTCTGCCGCGAACTTGCCGACCGGATCCACATCATGGACCGGGGTCAAGTGGTCCATTCCGGCCCCGCCTCAGATCTCGACCTCAAAAACGTCCGTAAACATCTCACAGTCTAACGAAAGTTCCGCCTGTTTTGATTCCTGCAATTGCCGGATTGGCGCGGCCGGCATTCTGTGGAAACGATTGCGGAACAAGCGAAAATACCAAATATTTTCAGTTACTCGCTTGGAAAACTGGTGCTGCGAGGGAGGATTGAAGTCCCGCGTAGTTCCCTGAAGCCTCTGAAAACAAACGATCTTTCCGAGGTTTCCGAAGTTCCTTTGTAGCTCATTCTTGTAGCTATCAAAAGGAAAATCTGAATCACGAAGTTCGAGAACTCACCGCTCATCACACCACAGCGCATCAGGGAAAATCTCAATGAAGCCTTTGGTATTGTTCCCTCGCATTTGACGCAGTTCGTTATTCTAGACGAGGGCGAGGGAGTAGCCCCTCTTGTTGTTGTGGCCATCGGCAAGAAGCACCGAGAGGGCTTTGGCATGCCGCCTTTAATCTTTGGGCTTGTCTGTGAGGCAACCCGGTTTGGCCACACCCTCGTCACCAACACCAACTCAAGGGAAAAGCCTCGAATCTACGCCAAGCTCCGCTATCAAGGTGCCCCGCAAGACAACATACCAATCTGGCGACTTGTAGTCGGGGCTGGCATGCATGAGGCGGTCGAGTCTGTGGGCTTCCCACGTGACCTACGCCCCGAGAACCTCGCTAAGTTTGGCGCGGGGAAGCCCGATAAAGAGGCTCGGGGGCTGATGTTGCGGCAC
>JBAVTG010000257.1:0-2471 GCA_049696015.1 Rhizobiaceae bacterium
AGGGCGCTCAGCGTCCCGTCCGGATTGGCCATGCCTTCGATAGTCGTAATATTCGCGCCGTTGGCCTGCACCGCAAATGTCATGCAGCTTTTGACGGACATGTTGTCCACTTCCACCGTGCACGCGCCGCAGTGGCCGGTGTCGCAGCCGATGTGCGCGCCGGTGAGCATTTGCTGCTCGCGCAGAAAGTGGATCAGCAGTGTGCGAGGCTCAACAAGCGCCTCTACCTTCTTGCCGTTGATGGTCAGTTGAATGTGTGATTTCGACATTTTGTTTCCTCAACCTTTGGCGCGTGATGCTGCGCGCTCAAGCGCACGGCGCATCATGATGCCAGCCATTTTGGTGCGATACTCCGCCGGTCCGCGCATGTCGGATGCAGGGTCGGTGATGGCTTCAGCAGCAGCGACCGCGCGGTCAACGGTTGCCTTGTCCAGCGATGATCCGACGAGGATGGAAGAAGCCTCTTCTGCCCACAGCGGAGTATCGGAGACATTGGTAAGACCAATCGAGGCACTGGTGCATTTGCCGCCGGACATGGTGACAATCACAGCCGCAGCGGCCGTTGCATAGTCACCGATCTTGCGCTTCAGCTTTTCGTAGGCATAGCCATGGCCGGAATGCGGAACCGGGATGAGTACCGCCGTCAGGATTTCACCGGCCTCCAGCGCCGTGAAGTAAGCGCCCTGGTAAAAGTCACGTGCGGCGACCTGGCGAGCGCCGTTTGGTCCCGTCAACTCATAAGACGCATTGAGGCACTGCATCAGGGCGGGCATGTCATTGCCCGGATCGCCATTGGCAACATTGCCGCCGAACGTTCCCTTGTAGCGGATTTGCGGGTCAGCGATGACAAGGGAGGTTTCGGCGATGATCGGCAGATGCTTCGTCAAAATATCAGAATGGATCAGCTCATACTGGGTCGTCATCGCACCGATCTTGATTGTATCGCCTTCGATGGAAATGCCTTTGAGATCGCCTATCGCTGACAGATCAATCAAATGCTCGGGCGAGGCCATGCGCATTTTCATCATCGGGATGAGGCTGTGGCCGCCCGCGAGCACGCGGGCTTCTTCGCCAAGTTTCGTCAACAGGCCAACCGCCTCGCTGACAGAATTTGGTCGATGGTAGTCAAATGTACCGGGTATCATTTATTGGCTCCTCCCAAAGCGCAAACACATCAACGTGTGGACGACGATTGCAAATTCCACCGCGATATGAAGCTCATTGGGTTAGAAGAGCGTGCGCCGGGCAAGCGCTGCTACACGAATTGCGGCGGGATGCACGAAACGCGGTGTCGTGCACGAAATGCGTCAGTGTTGCTGACTATATTTTCAATTCGTTTGACTGCCATGCCTGGACTTGAAGGCTGCCCACTCGTCGCGCAATTGGGCGACACGCGTGCGGCTGACCGGAACCGTGCGCCGGATCGAGGAATCGAGTTCGGCCAAAGCGGCATCGCCAGCTTTCTTGACACGAACGATATGGCTCAAATTTACAATGTAACTGCGGTGGGTGCGAAAAAACCGGCCTGTCTCCAACCGCTCGTCCACTTCGCTGATTGACAAGGGGCAGAACAGGTCATCGCTGCCGTTGAAGACAAATGTGTAATGTGCATTGGCATGGACTGAGACGATGTCGCTTGCCGAAATGTGGAACCGGTGACCGCTTTTTTCGATGGGAAGCAAAACGGCGCTGTCACTGCCGGATACCGTTTCAGGCAAGCCCATATCCATCGTGGCCGTGGGGACGAAATCAGTCTGTATTCCTGATGGCGCCGCAGGCGCGCTCAGGTCATTCCACTTCTGGTCAACCGTTGGTCCCTGCTGTTCGCGCGGAATCAGGGCGAGCATGAAAATGCCGGAAATGGAAAATGCCATCACGCTGACAATCATCGCCAGAATATCGCTGGAGATCAGCGCCTCTGCCGGAATTGGCACAGGCATGAAATGCAGGGTCGTTCCCGCCATCGCCATATAGTGCATGCCGGAAACGGCAAGGCCGAACATGATCGCGCCGACAAAATTCGGAAACCGGGTGCTGGCCAGAAATGCGAGCCAAAGTGCCAGGCCGGAAGCGGCAATGGCAATCAGCACGCTCACGGCAACGTAGCGATAGTCATGCTGCATATGTGCACTGGAATGCAGAGCCATCATGCCGACATAGTGCATGGTGGCGATGCCCAACCCCATGAACAAGGCACCTGTCAGAAGCCACTTTTTAGACCGGAGGCTAGCCATATAAATGGAGACACCGGTGACCAACACGCAGACCAGAAACGACAACAGGGTTGGCAGCACCAGGTAGTCAATCGTGGCTGCAGTGATGATGGCAAGCATGCCGATGAAGTGCATGCTCCATATGCCTACAGAAAGTGTGATGGCCGAACCGGCGATCAGCAAACGGCGGTCAAAGGCAAACGATGCCGGTATGCGCTGCGCCAGGCTGAGGCCGACAAAGCCGGCCTGAATGGCCAC
>JBAVTG010000258.1:0-34043 GCA_049696015.1 Rhizobiaceae bacterium
CGTTGAGACCAATGCCGCCCAATCCAAACACGACAACGTTGGAGCCGGGGCGCACTTTTGCGGTGTAGATGACGGCGCCGATGCCGGTGGTCACGCCGCAGCCGATGTAGCAAATCTTGTCGAATGGCGCATCTTCTCGGACTTTTGCCAGTGCGATCTCGGGCAAAACCGTGAAATTCGAGAAGGTTGAACAGCCCATATAGTGGAACACTTCGCCGCCTTCACACGAAAAGCGTGTGGTTTGGTCCGGCATCAAGCCTTGGCCCTGTGTGGCGCGGATGGACGTGCAAAGATTGGATCGCTGCGAAAGACAGGTTTTGCAAGAGCGGCATTCCGGCGTGTAGAGCGGGATGACATGGTCGCCCGGCTTGACGGAAGTGACGCCCGCGCCCACTTCCCGGACAATGCCTGCGCCTTCATGGCCAAGAATAGCCGGGAACTTCCCCTCCGAATCCAGCCCCGAGAGCGTATAGGCGTCGGTGTGACAGACGCCGGTCGCCATGATCTCGACAAGGACTTCGCCAGCCTTCGGCCCGCCAATGTCGATCGTTTCAATGGTCAATGGCTTGTTGGCTTCCCAGGCAACTGCTGCGCGCGATTTCAAGATTTGGTTCTCCTCGCTTTTCCAAATTGCGACGCTATCTGACCGGGATTATCTTGGCTACCGGCAATCGCGACCGCGATTTGATTCAAGACAACAACGGTTGATCGAAGCAATCCTATCATCACTGCACTGGCGGCAAGTCCGCAACAGGAGTTTAAGATGGCCTTCAAGACTTTGCTCGTCGTGGTCGGCATGAACCAGGGCAACCGTGATCTGGACCTGTCGGCAGAAATTTGTGAAGCGGCACAGGCGCACATGTCGGTTCTAGTTGTTTCGCCGGCATCCGCCATACCGATCGGCACCTACGCAGACGTTGTCTCAGACGCCTGGTATGTCGAAAGACAGCGCGATGCCAAGAAACTGAAAGATAGGACCGGCGATGTCACAGCGCTGATTGCTGCCAAGAACATATCCAGCGATGTGACCAGCGAATATGCGGAAATGGCGCTTGTGGGCGAGGTCATCGGCCGACGCGCGCGTTACGCCGATGTGACCATTCTCGGGCCGAGCCTGCTTGCCGATGAGACGCTGAACGAGAACGCGCTGGATGGCGCGCTGTTCCGGTCAGGCCGTCCGGTTCTTGTTTTGCCGGAAAAAGCCAAAGCGACGCTTTCACCCGGTATTGTCAGCATTGCCTGGGATGGCAGCCTTGAAGCGGCTAGATCGGTCGGCGCGGCAATCGGCATGTTAAGTCAGGTCAGACAGGTCCGGATCGTTTTGGTCGACCCGGTATCCGGCGAAGGCGGACACGGCGCCGAGCCCGGCGCGGATTTGGCAAGCTATCTGTCGCGCCATGGAGTTAACGTGACTGTTGATCGCTTGCCCTCCAGCGGCAACCCTGCGTCAGATGTTTTATTGCAACATGCAGGCGACCACGGCGTCGAAATGATCGTCATGGGCGCTTATGGCCACTCAAGGCTGCGCGAGCGGATTTTTGGCGGCGTGACTCGCTCCATGCTGAACCGTGTCACGGTTCCGCTGTTCATGGCGCACTGATTTTTGGGCGGAGATTTTTCCATCTTGCCCAAGCAGGACCGCGCCATTCTGGCAGTATCGGGCGTCGACCGCGCGCCATCAGATAAATGAGCCTTGATCAGCTTCGCATTTGAAGTCATAAGCGCTGCCGATGGAAGGGTGGCCGAGTGGTTTAAGGCAACGGTCTTGAAAACCGTCGTGCGGGAAACCGTACCGTGGGTTCGAATCCCACCCCTTCCGCCACGTTGACGGGACTGTCTAAACCATCAAACCAACCAAATGCCCAATGATGGCTTCGACCAGCGGCTGCGCCTTTGTCTTGTCAAACCCGCGTGGATCAGGTCCGAAAATGCCCCAAAGCGGATGCCTTGGCTCATGGCGCTGCGCTCCATATGGGTCCGCTTCAGTTTCTCCGGATTTCTTCTGAGGCAAGCGATTTTCCGCAACAAGTTCGGGATGCAATCCGTAAAGCAACGTCGTCTCGAACAGGCCTGCATGATCGGGCGCGAGATCAAGGCCAGGAATGCGGTTCACAGCGCTTGCGACGACGTGCATGGCGGAATTGGCGGCGCTCCAATCTGCGGCGAGGCGGTCGATCATGGCCAGTTGTTCATCCGGGAAATGGCCTGAAAACAACAATGCCTTGCGCACGCCGAACTCGCTCAGACGTGTCAGTGTGAACCGCAGCATGCGTTCCAGCGAGTCATGATCCGACAGCATGACGGTCCATGGGTACGCGCCATGCCCGCCGCCAGTGCCATAGTGCAGCACCGGATAGACCAGGCCGCCAATCCGGTTGGCAACCCGCAGGCAAAGGCCCTCGGCAGTCAGCGCATCAAGGCCAATTGGCAGGTGTTCGCTGTGCCACTCCACGGTTCCAAGCGGTATGTAGATTGTCGGGTTCTCAGCCAGACATTCCCGGATTTGGTGGGGGAGGAGCCGATCCAGACGGCAGTGGTCATAGCGTTCCAGTTCCGGGATTGTCATTGGCACAACTCTGTCGGTGCGAGAACTCAATTTTGCTACCCTGATTTGTCATCATGCTTCAGCGGCGATGATAGAATATGCATCAAAACATGCAACATTTCGCAGCTCTGCCTGTTAAACTCCGGCAATTCCAATTACGCCAGTTTAAAATCTGGTGCACGGTTTCATGCCAATTGGGGAGTACGCCATGAAGACAACATTTGCGGGAATACGCAACAAGCGCGGCGACTGGAAGCCGGATAAGCCGCTCGAACAACCACAAATCTGGAGCGTCAAAGGCTTCACGAAATTCATGTTCGGCTATCCGGGCTATCTGTTCCCCTGGGGCGTCGTCTACATGGCGTTCCCGCTGGTGACCTGGCTTTATCTCACACCGCCAATGGACGAGATGAAGACTTTTCAAGTCGGGTGGGTTGCCTACCTTCTGATCCGTAATGCGATCATGATCCTGCTCTGGGCAGGGGCATGGCACCTTTGGCTGCATGTCAAAAGAGCCCAAGGCACAGATTTCAAATACTCAAACAAATGGATGGCGCGGGACAATCCGCTGTTTCTGTTCAAGAACCAGCTACTGGACAATCTGTTCTGGACTTTTGTCAGCGGCGTGCCGATCTGGACAGCTTTTGAAGTGGTAACGCTGTGGGCCTACGCGAACAATTTTCTACCCTATGTCGATTGGCAGGCACACCCGGTTTATTGCACGGTGCTGATGCTGCTGATCCCTATTATCCGGGAAGTGCATTTCTATTTCATTCACCGGCTGATCCATTGGGGTCCGCTCTATAATCACGTTCACAGGCTGCATCACAACAATGTCGATGTTGGCCCGTTCACCGGCCTTTCGATGCACCCTGTTGAACATGTCTTCTATTGGACCGGAGTTCTGATCCATTTTGTCATCCCGTCCCATCCGATTCATGCGCTGTTTCACATCCAGCATGCGGCCTTCTCTCCCGTTCAAGGGCATGCCGGGTTTTCCAAAGTGGTGCTGCATGAGGGTGTGGAAGTCGAGACCGGCGACTTCTTTCATTACCTCCACCACAAATATTTCGAATGCAATTACGGTGGCGACGGGCCGGTGATGCTCGACAAGGCTTTCGGCACTTTCCACAATGGCACGGATGAAGCCACCGATGCGATGAATGTGCGATTTCTGGCCCGTGCCAAACAGAAACAGGCAGGCGGCGGCTGATCCATGCAGTACCGAAGATTTGGCAAGACCGGTTGGGACGTTTCTGAAATTGCCTTCGGCGCCTGGCAGATCGGCGGCGATTGGGGCAAGGTTGATGATGATGTTTCAATCGACACGCTGCTCTACGCCTTCGACAAGGGGATCAATTTCGTCGACACCGCGCAAATGTATGGGCGCGGACACTCGGAAGAAGTCATCGGGCAAGCGCTGAAGCAATGGCGCGGTGGCAAGATATACGTTGCCACCAAGTCCCAGCCGACTGTCTGGCCAGATGCCGGGGATGATAATCCTGCAATGCGCGGACGTTACCCAGCCTGGCATTTGCGCGCCAATGTTGAAGCGTCGTTGAAACGGCTCGGTGTTGAGCGGCTGGACCTGTATCAGCTGCACTGCTGGCTGAACGATGGCCTTTCGGCGCTGGACTGGCTGGAGACACTCAATGATCTGCGCCGCGAAGGCAAAATCGACCACATCGGCGTCTCGATCCGTGATTTCAGACCGGAGGAGGGGGTTGATCTTGCGAAGTTCGGCTTGGTCGATTCCATTCAGGTTGTCTTTAACATGTTCGAACAACGTCCAGCGGGCGCGTTGTTTCATGCAGGTGAAGCAACAAACACCGCCTTCATCGCGCGTGTTCCGCTCGATTCCGGCTCGCTCATCGGGCATTGGACCAAAGACAGCTACGCCAAATTCGAACCGGGGTCGCAGCCGCATTCGATGTTTCGCGGCGATCGATTTCAGCAAACTCTTGACCGGATCGAAAAGCTGAAGGCGCTTTGCACACCTTATTATCCGACACTGGCCGAGGCAGCCATGCGGTATGTGCTTTCCGCACGGCAGCTTTCTACGCTCATACCCGGCATGAAGAACAGGGCGGAAGTCGATATGAACATTATCTATTCCGACAAGTCGCCATTCCCAAGAGAGTTAAAATCGGCGTTGGCGGCGCATGAATGGATTCGCAATTACTATCATTGAGCATTATCGTTATTGATCCAGTCGTGACGTGTCGGCGTAATCTTGGAAAAGGAGTGCGCACCATGGAGAAATGTCGGTTCTTTTCAGGGTTGATTTTGACCGCTTGCCTTTGTGCAGGTGCGTCAGCAGCGGAACTTGGTGATTCGGCCATTAAGGAGACGATTTCTGGTAGGAAAGTGGTACTGTCAACCATGGGCTTTGATTTTCCGCTCTATTACGACGCAAATGGCCAAGTAACCGGTGACGGTTCCGGTGTTGGGCTCGCCAAGTATTTCACACCCAAAGAGACCGGTCGCTGGTGGGTTGCCAACGACAAGCTTTGTCAACAATTCCCGACTTGGTATAAGGGCAAAACATGGTGCTTCGAGCTTGAAAAAGTCAATGACAAGCGCCTGAGATGGCAGCGTGATGATGGTTTTGCGGGGAAAGCCCGTATTTCAGGTTGAAACGAGTGCGGAAAACCGGATCGCCACACAATCGTCTCCGTCTTGCCACATTTCTTTAATCCACTTTAAAATGTTTCCTGTGCATGTGACTCGCATGTAATGTGCTTGCGGGGGCAGGCAGGTGTCTTTTGTGTACTTGCGGGGGCAGATGGCGACGTTTTTTCCGGTATTGATTGGCAGGTTTCGGCAAAGCTCCGGACTGTTGTTGACCTGCGCAATCGCCTTGGCATTGGGCGCGTGCACCTCGTCCGGGCCGAAAGTGTCCATGGTCGCCAAAAAGTCCTCGCAATCCAAGGAATATTTTGCCGAAAAAGAATACGGCGTCAAAGCAAGCCCGCGAGTTGTCAATGTCGCGATGGCCTCTGTTCCCGGCATGAAGATGAAGCGTCTTCCGCGCGGCGGCGGGCGTGACCAACTGGGCAAGCCTTACCAGATCAAAGGCAAATGGTATTATCCCAAGGAAGACCCGACCTATCGAGCGGCAGGTATTGCTTCCTGGTACGGCGATGCATTCCACGGGCGACTGACCGCCAATGGCGAAATTTATGACATGAACCACCTGTCGGCCGCCCATCCGACCATGCCGCTGCCAAGTTATGCGCGCGTTACCAACAAGTCGAATGGCAATTCGGTGATCGTGCGGGTCAATGACCGCGGACCCTATGCACATGGCCGTGTCATCGATCTGTCGCGCCGCGCTGCCGAACTTTTGGATTATACCTCCAAAGGCACGGCAACAGTGGTCGTCGAATATGTCGGGCGCGCACCAGTCAACGGCGCGGACGATGAGTACCTAACGGCATCTTATCAGCCAGGCGGATCTGGCAATCCGGGCGAAGGCCAACCACGCGTCATGGTCGCGATGAGCGGCGACAGTTTGCCGGGCGTCGATGGCGACGGTTCACTGGCGCTTGACGGTCCGCAGGTCTTGACCCGGCGTGACAGTGTTGCTCCCGGTTCGGCAGAACCCTTTGATCCATTTGCCGGTGACGACGGCGAGGTTTTGCCAGTGGCGGCCCCGGCACCTGCGGCGCGGCCATCTGCATGTGATGATCTCCTGCGTTGCCAAACGTCGGATCAGGACCTTTTGCTTTCCGGTTATGCCGACCGGCGCGTCGCTTCCGGCCACGCGGCCACTGCCGCTTTTGACGTGATGCGGCTTGATGCAAATACCATGCGCGCATGGCGCGAACAGGCGGTAACAGAGCGCATTCTTGTCGGCGCGTTCACGAAATCCGAAGCGGCAATGGTCTCAGGCAAACTTGCCGGCATCGCTGCAGTGAAGCTGGAACGCGACATGAATGGCGCCATCTCTGTCTACGCAAAGCCGAAAAAGGGCAAAGCCGTTGATACTCTGCTCCGCACCTTGTGGAAGAGCGGATTTGAGGACGCGTTTGTTGTCCGTTAACCGACCGCATGTGTTTGCAAACTTGTTGAACTGACGGGTTTGCTGGATTAGTCCTGCACCATGCAACACACGCTCACCCAACAATTTCTTGCCGTGTTTGTCTGTCTGTTTTGGTCAGTCTGCGCGGCACAGGCGCAGCTTTTGGACACCAAAGCCAAACAGGCGTTCATGATCGATGCTGTGACCGGCACCGTCCTTTTCGAAAAGGATGCCGACAGTCCGGTCCCGCCAGCGTCGTTGGCAAAACTGATGACGATGGAAGTTGTCTTCCATGCGCTGAAGACTGGCAGGCGCACCATTGCCGAAACATTTCCTGTGAGCGAAAACGCTTGGCGCACTGGCGGTGCGCCGTCGGGCACTTCGACAATGTTTGCCGCACTGAAATCGCAGATTGCACTGCCGGATCTCATCCGTGGCGTCATCGTGCAATCGGCCAATGATGCCTGCATCATCATTGCCGAAGGGTTGGCAGGAAATGAGCAGGAATTCGCGGTTGCGATGAACCAGCGGGCAAAGATCATCGGCTTGACGGGCTCTGAATTCAAGAATGCAACTGGCTTGCCGGCTGCGGGCCAGCACGTGTCGATGCGTGATCTGGTAAAACTTGGAACCCACATATGGCGGGAGTATCCGGATTACTATGGGATCTACGCTGAACCTGAATTCACCTGGAATAAGATTACCCAGCGCAACCGCAATCCCTTGCTGGCGCTCAACGTCGGAGCCGACGGAATGTCGACCGGATTTACCGAAGAATCCGGCTACGCCATTCTCGGTTCTGCCGAAAAAGGCAACATGCGCCTGTTCATGGCCATGAGCGGCCTTGCCACGGACCGGGAGAGGGCAGAAGAAGCACGCAAAATGCTGGAATGGGCGCAGTCATCGTTTTCCCGTCAGGTTTTGTTCAAGCCCCTGGAAAGCATGGGAGAAGCGACGGTTTTCGGCGGGCGGGGACTGAGTGTTCCTGTCGGATCAGAAGGCGAAGTTTCCGTGTTGATTGCGAACGAGAACCGGGTTCGCTTGCGCGCAAATGTAGTCTATAATGGTCCAATTATTGCCCCAATCGCCAAGGGTCAGGAGATTGGCGTACTCAATGTCTATTCCGGCGACGTGCTCATTCAAGTCACGCCGGTGGTTGCACTCTCGAATGTCACTGTCGGCAGTCTGAGTGAACGCGCGCTCAGCAGTGCAAAAGAACTGGCTACCGGCTGGATTCGCGGGCTTTAACGTCTGTGCTGATTGAGGACGTTGCCAAGACAAGACCCAACCCCTAAGACCGCCGGGTGCGCACATGGGGCGCTGGAGCATGGATTGGAAGACACTTGCGCGGGCTTTTCATCACATTTGAAGGCGGCGAGGGCGCCGGAAAATCGACGCAGATCGCGCGGCTTTCCGAAATCCTGAGGGCGCGCGGCCACAAGGTGTTGGTGACACGTGAACCCGGCGGCTCGCCAGGCGCGGAAGCGGTTCGTCATGTCATATTGTCGGGCGCTGCCGAAAAGTTTGGACCGGAAACCGAGGCATTGCTCTTTGCGGCGGCGCGAAATGATCATGTAGAACAGGTGATCCGCCCGGCAATCGATAGTGGCGCAATAGTCCTGTGCGACAGATTCATGGATTCCAGCCGGGTTTATCAAGGCGTCACAGGCGGGCTTGACCCGGTGTTCATGCGTGAGCTCGAGCAAGTCGCGGTCAATGGCATGGTGCCCGACCTGACACTGATCATGGATATCGACCCTGAACTCGGTCTGGCGCGGGCAGCAATGCGCAGGGCAGGGCCAGCTGACAGGTTTGAGAAGGAAACCGTTGCCCTGCATCGCAAGCGCCGCGATGCTTTTCTCGATATCGCCCGGCGCGAGCCGCAGCGTTGCAAGGTGATTGACGCCAGCGGCGAGGCGGAAACAATTGCAGCCGATATAATGCGCCATGTCACATTGCTTCTAAAGACCCGGGAGACACCGCATTGAGCGATATGGATCTGCCTGAAAGCCATGACAGCCTGCCGGGCTATCCTGCCCCCGCGCAAGCGCTTCATATCTTTGGTCATGACACGCATGAGGCATTTCTGTGTAGCGCCTATGGATCCGGCAAATTGCATCATGCGCTGATTTTCAATGGACTCCCAGGAATTGGCAAAGCCTCCTTTGCCTTTCGTTTTGCCCGTCACATCATTGCCAATGCCGATTGGCAGCATGCGCCAACACAGTTTGAACTGAACGAAAATCCGGTCGTCGTCCGCCAGGCTGCAGGTGGTGCGCACCCGCAGCTTTTGCATCTGACACGGCCGGTCGACGCAAAATCCGGAAAGTTCAAAACACAGCTGACCATTGATGAGACACGACGGATCGGCCGGTTTCTCTCCCACACGGTGGCTGGCAACGGCTTTCGTGTGGTGATCATCGATCCAGTTAACGACATGAATGCCAACGCCGCCAACGCGCTCCTCAAGAATCTCGAGGAGCCGACGCCGCGAACACTGTTTATCCTCATCGCCCATACAACGGGACGATTGTTGCCAACCATCCGCTCGCGCTGCCTGCAACTGCAGTTTAATGCCCTCAATGAAGATGCGATGGTTCAAGCGCTGGATACTCTGGGAGTTCGGCAGAAGCTGAAAAGCGATGAGTTCACCAGGCTGATCGCCCTATCTGAAGGCTCGCCGCGCGTCGCCGCGATGTTGGCAGACGGCGGCGGATTGGATATCCTGAAAGCAATCGAGACACTTTTGGCGACAGCGGTGTTTAACCCTTCCGCCGCCCTCAGGATCGGCGAGGCGCTTGCGGCGCGCGACAGCGAGCCTTTGCTTATGCTGACGATAGATCTTTTGTTTGGCCGCGCTGCAACGCAAGCCCGGGAATTGGCCCGCGAAGATCCGTCAAGGGCGCAACTTTTGGCGATTTTGCACCACGATCTGGGCACCCAGATTGAACAGGCGCTGCGCTTTAATCTTGACCGGCGCCAAATGGTTTTTGACCTGTTGTCGCGGCTGCATGGCACATCCCGCGCTGCCGCAGCGGGATAGCTTTCGGGCCTGCCTTCGGTTATTGCACGCACAGCATTCGAGGCGACGGACATGAGCATGCGCGAGAAGTTCTTTATCACTACACCGATTTTCTATCCCAATGGTGTGCCGCACATCGGGCACGCCTATACCGCGATTGCTACCGATGTGCTTGCAAGGTTTCAGCGGCTTGATGGAAAGGACGTGTTCTTCCTGTCGGGCACCGACGAGCACGGCCAGAAAATGCAGCAAACTGCCGTCCAGCAAGGCCTCGCTCCGATTGAACTAGCAGATCGCAACTCTGCAGTTTTTCGCAAGATGCTGGAACTGCTTGACTGTTCAAATGATGATTTTATCCGCACGACGGAAGAACGCCACCGGATCGCTGCACAGCATCTTTGGAATCGCATGGTCGAAAATGGCGATATTTATCTTGATACCTATGGCGGCTGGTATTCGGTGCGCCAGGAGGCCTATTTTGATGAGGGTGAAACCACGCTCGGTGAAGATGGCGTGCGCCGCGAGCCGCTCGGCTCGCAAGTCGAATGGGTGGAAGAGGAAAGCTACTACTTCCGCCTCTCGGCCTATGGCGACAGGCTGCTCGATCTTTATGAGACCAATCCCGATTTCGTGGGTCCCAATGAGCGGCGCAATGAGGTTGCCAGCTTTGTGAAGTCCGGCCTGCGCGACCTGTCGGTTTCGCGCACGACCTTTGACTGGGGCATCAAGGTTCCGGGCCATGAAGGCCATGTCATGTATGTTTGGGTTGATGCGCTGACCAACTACATCACCGCTGCCGGTTATCCAGATATGGCAGGTCAAAAATGGTCCTACTGGCCGGCATTTTTGATGTCCGCTGGTATCGAATTGCCCAAACGGGTTTTTGCCCATGGTTTCTTGAACAACCGCGGCGAGAAAATGTCGAAGTCGGTCGGCAATGTGATCGACCCGTTCTCCCTGGTTGAACTTTATGGTCTTGACCAGGTGCGCTATTTCTTCATGCGCGAAGTGCCGTTTGGTCAGGACGGCTCTTACAGCCACGAAGCGATCGTCAACCGCACCAATGCTGATCTTGCCAATGATTTGGGCAATCTGGCACAGCGCTCCCTGTCGATGATCGCCAAGAATTGCGATGGCAAAGTGCCTGAGCCTGGTACGCCCGAAGCGGCCGACACAGCAATTCTCGACATGGCGGACGCTGCGCTTGTGTCTGCCCGGGCGTCCATGGCCGAACAGGCCATTCATACGGCGCTGGCGGCAACTTGGTCAGTCGTGGCCGAAGCCAACCGGTACTTTGCCGGGCAAGAGCCATGGGCACTGAAAAAAACAAACCCAGCGCGCATGGCAACAGTGCTCTACACGACAGCCGAGGTAATACGCCGCATCGCTATCCAATGTCAGCCTGTCGTTCCAGGCTCTGCCGCCAAATTGCTTGACCAGCTGGCCATCGCGCCAGACATGCGCATGTTTGCGCATGCGAGCGCATCTCATGCGCTGATCGCCGGAACTGCCCTGCCGGCGCCAACGGGTATTTTCCCGCGGTATGCCGGGCCGGAAGACGGGCGGGGCTGATGCTGGTCGACAGCCATTGCCATCTGGATTTTCCGGATTTTGCCGGTGAACATGACGCTCTGATTGAGCGGGCTGCGCAGGCAGGTGTCGGCCTGATGGTGTCGATTTCAACGCGTGTCCGCAAAATAGATCCCATTCGCGCTATCGCCGAGAAGCACGAGAGTGTGTTCTTTTCGGTGGGAACCCATCCGCACAACGCCGGTGATGAACGTGGCATTTCAGCAGACGAAATCGTCGCTCTGTCAGACCATCCCAAATGCGTTGCAATTGGCGAAGCCGGGCTCGATTACTTTTATGACGAAGCCCCGCGCGACGCGCAGGCCGAAGGATTGCGCATTCACATTGATGCCGCCCGCCGGACCGGTCTGCCCCTGGTCATTCATGCGCGGGACGCGGATACCGACATGGAAACCATTCTGCGCGACGAGACGGCAAACGGCGCGTTTCCGTTTCTTCTGCACTGCTTTTCATCCGGTTTGGGATTGGCGCGGGCAGGGGTTGAATTGGGCGGGTATGTCTCCTTTTCGGGCATTTTGACATTCAAGCGTTCAGATGAGCTGCGCGCAATTGCGTCACAAATACCGCACGACCGGCTGCTCGTTGAAACCGACGCGCCCTATCTTGCACCCCAATCGCATCGCGGTAAACGCAACGAGCCGGCTTATACAGCCGAAACTGCTTCGATACTTGCCAAGATAATTGGTGTAAGCGACGCTGAAATTGCTGCGCTGACAACCGCAAACTTCTTCAGGTTGTTTAGCAAAGCACCGCCGCAGCTTAATCCATACGCGGGTTGACCATGGCGGATGTGATGCGATTTACCATCCTTGGCTGCGGCTCGTCGCCGGGAGTGCCGCGCATCAACGGCGACTGGGGCGATTGCGATCCGGCCAATCCGAAAAACCGGCGCCGACGTGCGTCTTTGCTTGTCGAGCGCATTGCCGAGAATGGTGCAAGAACCACAGTTGTCATCGACACCGGACCGGACTTTCGCGATCAGATGATCACCGCTCAAGTCACCGCGATTGACGCTGTGGTCTACACCCACGCCCATGCCGACCATATTCATGGGATCGACGATCTGCGAGGCTATTGGCTGAGCCAGAAGCGGCTGATCGACATACATGCCGATGCTTACACCTTGTCACGACTGCGTGAGGCCTTTGAATATTGTTTCAAAACGCCACAAGGCAGCGGCTATCCGCCAATCCTTTGCGCCCACGAAATCGATCACACGCGAGCGTTCGAAATCTCCGGCAACGGCGGAAGGATCCGGTTCGAGCCGTTGGTGCAAAATCACGGTTCAATTGTCTCGCTTGGCTTTCGTATTGGCGATTTTGCCTATTGCCCAGACGTTTCGGGCTTTCCGTACGAAACAGTGGTTAAACTTGCGGACCTCGACGTGCTGATCATTGATGCCTTGCAATACCGGCCGCATCCCAGTCATTTCTCATTGGATGAATCGCTGGAGTGGATCAGGAAACTTGAGCCACGCCGCGCAATCCTGACCCATATGCACACGCCGCTGGATTACGCTGTGTTGTGCCAGTCGCTACCAGCGGGAACGGAGCCTGGCTACGATGGGCTTGTTGTTGAATCTACTGTTGTATCAATGACTTGAATTCGCTTGTTGTCGGCCTCATAGAAGACATGGTGCGGTTGGTCGGCGGTGCATCCTATCAGATATGACATATAAGAATGTTCCATAATCCATCTTATGCATACCAAAGATGTGACCGCAGATACGGCGCACATTCCTGGCACACAGGGCATTATCATCCGATATCAGCGTCCAAATGCCCCCTGATGATGTCGTCGAACCCCCTGTCCGCCATAAAGCCCAAACTCAAAGCCCGTGTTGCATCGAAGTTTGATGGCCAACCGGCAACGATGCGCTGGATTGTCTCATCTGGCACATGTTTGATGAGTTTCACGGCTTTCTCGCCGCCAAAACGCCTGAGTGCTTCAATTTCTTCCGTCACAGTGGCCGAAAGTCCTGGCATGGTCAGATTGCGGCGCGGGCCAATCGCGCCTGTGTCCAACATCGCTGCATGAAACATGAAGCCGGTCGCAGCGCGCGGGCTGGCGAACCAGTGACGGACGCTTTCATCTACCGGAAGTACGGCTTCCTTGCCAGCCAATGGCTCGCGCAGGATGTTTGAAAAGAAGCCTGACGCTGCCTTGTTCGGCAATCCCGGCCTGATGCAGATTGTCGGCAGGCGCAGCCCGACGCCATCGAAGATGCCCCGTCGGGAATAGTCTGACAGCAACAGTTCGCAGATCGCCTTTTGAGTTCCATAACTGGTCAATGGTGTGGTGAAAAACTCCTCGGGTATCTGACCCGGAAACGGTGCGCCGAACACGGCAATGGATGATGCAAAAATGACCTTTGGATGGTAAGGCGATGACAGGCTCTCGAGTCTGATCGACTCAAACAGCTGGCGCGAGCCGTCGAGATTGATCCGGTAGCCCTTTTCAAAGTCTGCTTCCGCCTCGCCGGAGACAATCGATGCGAGATGGAAAATCAGATCCGGACGGCTTTGGATTAGTCCGCCGGCAATTTCTTTGGCAGAAAAATCCCCCGAAACAACATGGGTGAAATCGCGCATTTTTTGCGGCACCGGAACTTCAGCGATGTCGGTCAGCGTCAAACGGTCGACATCATTCCCCAGTGCGCTCTCGTCTGCGGCCAACTGCACCACGAGCTTTTGGCCCAACATGCCTGCCGCGCCGGTAATCATCACATGCATGTGGCAATCCTTGTGGAAAGTTGTTTGATTGACATTGAAGCCAGTGCAACTTGCTGCGCTAACTTGGTTTTGCCAACATAAAATGTCAGGCGCAGCTTCATGACCCCTTCCCGCGACATAAGCCGCCTCTTGGAAATCATGGCGGCTCTACGCGATCCGCAAACCGGCTGTCCCTGGGACGTCGTCCAGACATTTGAGACGATAGCGCCCTACACGCTCGAAGAAGCCTATGAAGTGGCCGACGCGATAGAGCGCAAGGACATGGCAGACCTGGCGGACGAACTCGGCGATCTACTGCTCCAAGTCGTTTTTCACGCGCGCATGGCTGAGGAACTTGGGCATTTCAGTTTTGGCGACGTTGTGCAAGCCATTACCGAAAAGATGATCCGTCGCCATCCCCATGTATTTGGGGATGAAGAAGCCCGATCTGCGGGCATCGCCAAGGGCATGTGGAACCGTATCAAAGCTGAGGAAAAAGCGGACAGAGCGCAGCGCCGGGCCGCAGCGGGGCAAAGTCAACGCGTGAATGCTCATCTGGACGAAGTATCGACATCCCTGCCCGCCATGATGCAATCCGTCAGACTGCAGGATCACGCCGCCAAAGTCGGGTTTGATTGGAGCGAACCGGAACCGATTCTGGACAAGATCGAAGAGGAAATCGGCGAGCTTCGCGCTGTCATGTCAGGTCATGACAAAGTAGAAACTGAAAACGAATTTGGCGATATTCTGTTTGCAATGATGAACCTTGGCCGTCGGCTCGGCATTGATCCGGAAAGTGCTTTGCGTAAAACCAACTCAAAGTTCCGCAAACGATTCAGCTATATCGAAGTTGAATTGAAAAAACAGGGCGTTCCGCTTGAAAATGCAGGGCTTTCGCGGATGGAAGCGCTTTGGCAAGAGGCAAAGTCAAAAGCGCGATGAGCGCCTCGCCTGCTCATTCAATGCAGCCGCTTTTCCAGCTCGGTCCGCGTTAACGGGCTCATGCGCACGGACAAATCGACACTGCCGTCATCATTGTCGCGGCGCGCCAGAACCATGCCGTTGCGATAGACCCAATCAAGGATATCCATCGCTGAGACGGGCACTTTCACGTCAACAATTTCGGATTTACCCTCAAGCCGATTTTCAATAACCTCAAGCAAAACGTCAATGCCTTCGCCTGTCACTGCAGACACGGCAACTTGGCGCGGCCCCACAGGCTCGCGCTTCATCAGTGCTTGCATTGCCGTCAAGTGATCGGGCTCAATAAGGTCAATCTTATTCCAAACTTCGACAATGCTGGCTGGATCGGTCGGATCCAAACCCAAGTTGCGCAGGATCGTTTCGACGTCCTGCGCTTGGGCATTGGTATCAGGGTCGGAAATGTCGCGCACGTGGATGACCAGATCCGCTTCGACAACCTCCTCCAGCGTCGCGCGGAATGCCGCGACCAGATGGGTGGGCAGGTTGGAAATGAAACCAACTGTATCTGACAGAATTGACATACCGCCATGCGGCAATTTCAAGCGGCGCAGTGTTGGATCAAGTGTGGCAAACAACATGTCTGCCGCCATAACCCCTGCCCCTGTCAACCGGTTGAACAGCGTTGATTTGCCCGCGTTGGTATAGCCAACCAGTGCAACAACTGGATACGGCGCCTTCTGGCGTTTTGCCCGGTGAAGTTTACGGGTCTGTGTAACGTGTTCAAGCTCGGTTTTCAGCTTGTCGATTTTCGCCTGCAGCAGCCGCCTATCGGATTCGATTTGCGTTTCTCCCGGGCCGCCCATGAAGCCGCCGCCGCCGCGCTGGCGCTCCAGATGGGTCCAGCTTCGAACAAGCCTGCCTTTCTGATAAGTCAAATGCGCCAGCTCGACCTGCAGCACACCTTCACGCGTCTTGGCGCGCCGTCCGAAAATTTCTAGAATAAGACCTGTGCGGTCTATAACTTTTATTTTCCACTCGCGCTCAAGATTGCGCTGCTGCACCGGCGTGAGAGGGTGGTCGACAATCACCAATCCGATGCCCTGCTCTTCAATTTCAGTGGCAATCTGTTCGACGGCGCCCTTGCCGATCAGCGTTGCCGGGCGCGGATCGGAGACATTGATCAATGCGCGGTGGACCACATCCAATTCAATGGCAAGCGCAAGACCGGTAGCCTCATCCAGCCGCGCTTCGGCGCTGCGGGGTTCAACATCTTTGGCTTCACTGTCCGTTTGCGCACGTGTATGGCGCAGACCAAGGATCGGCACAATCACTGCCGCACGCATGACGTCATTTTTGGATGGTTTCAAGGGATTCCTCGGCGCGCGCCCGGCCCTGGATCAAACCACAAGTTAGTCAGGCTTCTTCGCCTTCAAACATTTGAACCGGCTGGCTCGGCATGATAGTTGAAATTGCATGCTTGTAAACGAGCTGGGAATGCCCGTCCCGCCGCAGCAGGACACAGAAATTGTCGAATGAGGTGACAACTCCAGTCAGCTTCACTCCATTCACAAGAAAAATTGTCAAGGAATTCTTCTGCTTGCGAACCGAGTTCAGAAAAAGGTCCTGAAGGTTTTGCGACTTTTCAGCCATTTTCGTCTTTCCGATATTCCTGCATTTCCATCGGTAATGCCACTTCCCGGCCAAGAGGTGTCAAGACACTTTTTAGGTGTTCCAAACGCCTGATTACCAGAAGTTGCCGCCCGTATCCCACAACCCCCGTTATCAGGCAGGGATTTTTTCCGCAACGGCAAAAAACGCCTCGCGCAGTTGCTGTGCAACTAATCCGGGATGACCGTTGCCGATGGGCTGTCCATCGAACTTTACCACAGGCATCACCAGAGTTGTCGCGGCCGTAATAAACACTTCCCTTGCTTTCATCGCTTCATTGACTGAGAACGCGCGTTCCTCAAATTTCAAACCAAGCCCGGCAATAACGTCAAGAACAGTTGTGCGCGTCACACCGCGCAAGATGCCATGGTCCGCCGGCCGCGTTACAAGAACGCCGTCAGCCGTGACAATCCATGCGTTGGTTGCAGCGCCTTCTTTCACGTTTCCGTTATCGTCGACAAACAGCGCTTCCTGTGCTCCCCGCCGCTTGGCCGCCTCGCGCGCCATGACATTGGGCAGGAGCCCGACAGTCTTGATGTCAACACGGTCCCATCGGTTTTCCGGCACGGTGATAACAGCGATACCTTTGGCAGCACGCGCTTCGCCCAAATCCCGGTCGACTGATTTTGCGGTAATGACCAGCGATGACGGAACATTGCCGGATGGATAAACATGGTCTCGTTTTGCCACACCACGCGTCACTTGCAAATAAAACATGCCATTGGCAACACGGTTGCGGCGCACCGTTTCCCGTATGACCGCAATCAGCGCAGTGCGGTTTATCGGCCATTTGATCTCGAGTTCGCGCAGCGAACGGTCCAGCCGATCAAGATGGCGCGTCAGATCGACGATAAAGCCATGACGGATTTCGCAGACTTCATAGACACCGTCCGCAAACTGATAGCCGCGGTCTTCGATATGGACGCTCGCCTGTGCGTGGCGGATGTAGCGACCGTTAACATATGCGATACGTGACACTTGGATTCCCCTGCCTGGATCAGACGCCGAGCGATTTCAGTTTGCGATGCAATGCCGAGCGCTCCATGCCGACAAACTCGGATGTTTTGGAAATGTTGCCGCCAAACCGATTGATTTGCGCGATCAGATATTCCTTCTCAAACACCTCCCGTGCTTCGCGCAAAGGCAAAGACATGATGTGTTGATCTGATTGGGTTGGCACGCGCGGCAGCGAGTCGCCGACTTCGGCTGGCAGCAAATTGGCGGTGATAACGCCGTCATTTTCGTCGCCGCGCGACAATATCAGCAAACGTTCGACATTGTTGCGCAACTGGCGGACATTCCCTGGCCACCCATGTGATTGGAGCACTGCCATGGCATCATCGCCAATCGTACGCGGGCGGATGCCCGCCTGCTCGGCCAACTGTTGAACAAAGAAATGGACAAGATCAGGTATGTCATCGCGCCGGTCAGACAGCGGCGGCACGGCAAGCGGAACGACGGCAAGTCGATGAAACAAGTCCTCGCGAAACCGGCCTTCGGCAATCATCGCCTCTAGATTTTGCGCGGTTGACGAGATGATCCGGATGTCCACTTTGACCCGCTTGGTGCCCCCTACCCGCTCAAAGCTTTGATCAACCAAAACACGCAAGATCTTGCTCTGCGTCTCGCGCGGCATGTCCGCAACTTCGTCAATGTAAAGGACGCCGCCGTGCGCCTCCTCCAGAGCGCCGATTTTCCGTTCGCCCCCCGTCATCTCTGTGCCGAACAATTCGATTTCCATCCGCTCTGGCGTGATCGCAGCGGCATTGACCGTGACAAATGGCCCACCCGAGCGCGGCGAGAGCTGATGGATCGCCCGCGCCGCCATTTCCTTGCCAGACCCGGATGCGCCAAAAATCATGACGCGGCTGTTGGTCGGCGCAATGCGTTCAATTGTCTGGCGTAATTGGTTCATGGCCTGCGAATTGCCAATCAATTCCAGACTGTCCGAGCTTTTGCGGCGAAGCTGACTCACTTCCTTGCGCAAACGGGATGTTTCCAGCGCGCGCTCGGCAACCAGCAAAAGCCGATCAGCCTTGAAGGGCTTTTCGATAAAATCATAGGCGCCGCGCTTGATGGCCGACACAGCCGTTTCGATGTTGCCGTGCCCAGAAATCATCACAACAGGCAAATTGGGATACTGACGCTTGATTTCATCCAGCAGCGAAAGACCGTCCAAACGGCTCCCCTGAAGCCAGATGTCGAGAAACACCAGACGCGGAAGCCGCGCGTCAAGCGCCTGCAGGGCGGTATCGGCATCCTTGGCAGTCCTGGTTTCATGACCTTCGTCAGAAAGGATGCCCGCCACCAACTCACGGATGTCTTCTTCATCGTCTACGACCAGAATATCAGAGGCCATTGTCGCCAACCTGTTCCTTCAAGCGCGCTTTACTGATTGCCGGGTTTTCAGCGGGCATCGCCTGCGTTGTCCCGTCAATGGGAAATGTGACACGAATATTTGCCCCAACCCCGCCATGAAAATCATCGGGCGCATCATGCAGCGATAAAGATCCGCCGTGTTCCTCGACAATCTTGCGCACGATTGCCAAACCGAGTCCTGTGCCCTTTTCGCGGGTTGTCATGTAGGGCTCCAAAAGCCGCTGCCGGTTTTCGCGTGGCAGGCCTTTGCCATTATCAATGATGTCGATGATGATGCTGCCAGCATGGCTGACTGCTTTGACCAGCACATGACCGGCGTTGGCGGAACGATCAGCCTCGCGCCCGTCAATTGCTTCGGTGGCATTCTTGATCAAATTGCCAAAAGCCTGGCCAAGCATGCGGTTGTCGAACAATCCATAGAGCGGCTGGTCGCCCAATTGCTTCTCGATGACAATGTCCGGCCGGCTGACTTCCATGAGGAACGCCGCTTCTTTGAGCGGCTGGCGCATATCAAGTTTGACCGGCACGGGTTTTGGCATGCGGGCAAATGCTGAAAACTCGTCAACCATCCTTCCGATATCGCCGACTTGGCGAATGATAGTGTCGGTGCATTGATCAAAGATTTCGCGGTCTTCGACAATGACCTTGCCAAACCGTCTGCGGATTCTTTCTGCCGAGAGCTGAATGGGCGTCAGCGGATTTTTGATTTCATGGGCGATGCGTCGCGCAATGTCTGACCAGGCGGTCGAGCGCTGCGCCGTCACCAGATCTGTAATGTCATCAACAGTAACCACATAGGAATGCTCTGCACTTGCTGATTCCTCGACTGTGATCTGGACATTGTAGGTCCGTTCCGCGCCCTTGCGAATAAAGGTCGCCTGCTCGCGGTACACGGGCTTTTCCGTGCTCTTTGCCAACTCGAATATTGTCCCCAGCTCCGGTATGACGGACGAAAGCTTCTGCCCGGTAGCCTCGGCGGAATTGATACCCAGTATCTGTTCTGCAGACTTATTGGCAATTGTCAGAATGCCATCTGGGTCAACGCCAATGACTGCCGCCGTCACGCCGGACAGGACTGCTTCAGAAAATCGCCGCCGCTCGTCAATCTGATCCTTGGCGGTGATCAATTCGTTTCTCTGGCTCTTCAATTGCTGGATCATTGTGTTGAACGTGTCAGACAAGAACGCCACATCGCCGTCAGACTTGCGCACTGGCACAACCACGTCCAAATCCCCGTTGGCCACAGCGTCAGACGCTCCAATCAACAGGCGGATCGGCCGCACCAGCCGGTCAGCAACGGCAATGCCCGTCCAGATGGCAGACAAAAGCACAACCAGCGTCAGTCCAAGATACAACAGAGCGAAAGCAATTTGCGTTGTGGTCCTGTTGGCTTCCAGACCTTGATATTCGGCCGCGTTGGTGTTGACGATTCTGACCGCATCGATCAGCTCCTTGTCGACAGCCCGAATGGTATAAAGGAACGCGTTATCGATTTCGCGCAGCTTTATGACCGCTCCGACGAGGTTTCGGTTTTTCGGCGGAATGAGTACAGGATTGCCATCCATCGCCGTTTCCAAAACTTCCGTCGGCGCGTTGGGCAACTCAGGCACGCCTTTCGCCCGCTCGGATGCAATGATCACCGCCCCGTCTGCACGCAACAGCGAAGCCTGTAGCAATCCTCTGCCTGAAGCCTGCTGATTGACCAGATTGATGAAGCCGTTGCGATCAAGGCTATAGAGCGTACGGGCAGCATCGAGGTCCACGGCCATCGAAAGGCTGGTGCCCTGCAAGTTACGGGCGCTTTCCTCCACATAGGATTGCGCGATGGAGATCGACGAATTGACAATCTCCTTGGTCCGAATGGCAAACCAGCGGTCCAGTCCGACGTTTAACGTCACGGATGCAACAATCGCAACCACGACAGCCGGGATTGCCGCGACCAATGAAAACAGAATGACAATTCGCACATGCAGCCGCGCAGCGGCGCGCCCATGCTGTCTGGCGCGCAATATCCGGTCGATTTCCCGGGCGATGAACAACAGTAGAAAGATGATCAGTGTGCCATTGATGACAGCCAGCCCCAGTGTGATGTTCTGGGTTGGAATGATCGGTGTCATCCCCATCAGGATGCCGAACGATACAGCGGCCGTGATCAGGGAAAGAACAACGACCGTGAGCCCTGGCAAGGCAAGCAGTTTTCGCCCTTCAAGTCCGGGTGCCGGAGCCGTCCAGTTGCTCAAGATGTTTACGCCTTGCAAAACACGCCTTCCGGAATCACCAATCCGTTGCAATCATGCAACGCATTGTGGCGTTTTTGCAACGAATATCAAGAATTGGGCGGAAAACTGGACTTGGCGCTTCGATAAATCGAAATGCCGAGCTCCCGGACTTTTTTGCGGAGCGTGTTGCGGTTCAGTCCGAGCAGCTCCGCTGCCCGTATCTGGTTTCCGTTTGTCGCAGTCAGGCAATACAGGATCAGCGGGTATTCAAATTGAGCCAAAAACCGCTCATAAACTCCCGCAGGCGGCAGGCTTTCCTTGAAAGATGCGAAATAGTTTTGCAGCTGGCTCTCGACTGCCTGTTGAATTGACACATCCTCGGCAGAAGGTGATGCGCCAATGCTGGCGCGCAGCCCGCCCGGTTGCTCTGAGCGCAGCTCCTGCTCGATGATTTCCGCCGAGATTTCGTCCTGCGGATAAAGTGCCGCAAGCCGGCGGACCAGATTTTCCAATTCCCGCACATTTCCCGGCCAGGAGTGCCGCTTCAACAGTTCAACAGCTTGCTGGCTGATCCGCTTCGGCGACAAACCCTCCGCCTCGGCGCGGTCGAAGAAGTGCCGGACAAGATCCGGAATATCTTCACCGCGCTCCCTGAGCGGGGGAAGCCGCAGCGGCACGACGTTCAAACGGTAGTATAGATCTTCACGGAAAAGGCCCTGTTGAATGAGCGTGCGCAGATCCTTGTTGGTCGCGGCCACAATGCGAACATCAGTGCGTATCGGCGTTCGACCGCCAACCGTGGTGTATTCGCCCTGTTGGAGTACCCGCAGCAAACGGGTTTGCGCCTCCATCGGCATGTCGCCGATCTCGTCGAGAAAAAGCGTGCCGCCTTCCGCCTGTTCAAACCGCCCGGCAGTACGCGCCTGCGCGCCGGTGAACGATCCTTTTTCGTGACCGAACAATTCCGACTCGATCAGATCACGCGGAATGGCGGCCATGTTGATGGCAACAAACGGCCCGCGCTTGCGCTTGCCAAACTCGTGCAGTGCGCGCGCCACAAGTTCCTTGCCGGTGCCCGATTCGCCAACCACCATCACAGTCAGGTCCGTCTGCATCATCCGCGCCAGCACGCGGTAGATTTCCTGCATCGCGCTCGACCGGCCAATCAAAGGCATCGAATCAAGCGCCGGCTCCTTGGCAGGCCGCTTGTCCGGCTGACGCGATTCTGAAATCGCCCGTCCGGCAATTGCCACCAGCTCCGACAGGTCAAATGGCTTGGGCAAATACTCGTACGCGCCTTTTTCCGAGGCGTGGATGGCCGTCATGAAAGTGTTTTGCGCGCTCATGACAACGACCGGCAACTCTGGCCTCATCTTCTTGATGCGCGGCAGCATGTCGAAGGCATTTTCGTCGGGCATGATCACATCGGTGACAACAAGATCGCCGTCACCATTGGATATCCAGCGCCACAGTGTCGCGGCATTTGATGTCACGCGCACATCATAGCCAGCGCGCGACAGTGCCTGATTGAGGACTGTGCGTATCGCGCTGTCATCGTCTGCGACCAGTATGAGACCCTTGCTCATCGGCGGCCACCTTCCTTGAGTTCAAGATAATCGTTGGCGTTCTCGGTCTCTGGACCGCTGTATGCTGGCAGGAGAATGCGGAAAACCGTTCGCCTCGGCTGCGAATCGCATTCGATCACGCCGCCATGGTCTCCAACGATCTTCGCAACCAAAGCCAGGCCAAGGCCGGACCCATTTGTTTTCGTTGTGACAAACGGATCAAAAAGATGCGGCTTGATATCGTCCGTGACACCGCGGCCATTGTCGATCACGCAAAATTCCAGCGGCAGGGAAACACGTTCCCGGCTTCCGGGCACAGACAGGCGCACACCAGGTCTGAAAGCGGTCGAAAGCGTGATTTCACCGCTCTCCTCCCCGATCGCTTCGGCTGCGTTTTTTACGAGGTTGAGAAAAATCTGCACCAGTTGGTCGCGGTTGGCCAGAACTGGCGGCAGTGAGGGGTCATACTCTTCGTGAAAGCGCACGTTTCGGGCAAACCCGTTCTTTGCGATTGCTTTGACATGATCAAGGACTACGTGAATGTTGACCGGTTGGCGCTGGATAGGGCGCTCATCGGAAAACACCTCCATCCGGTCCACAAGTGATACGATGCGATCCGTCTCATCGGTGATCAGCCGCGTCAGGCCGCGGTCTTCGTCAGTCACCACGGTTTCAAGCAGTTGAGCCGCCCCCCGGATGCCGGATAGCGGATTTTTGATCTCGTGTGCCAGCATGGACGCCAGACCGGTGACTGAGCGCGCAGCCCCGCGATGCGTCATCTGCCGGTCGAGCTTGTCGGCCATGGAGCGCTCCTGCAATAGGATGACTACCGAGCCTGGCCGTTCGGCGACAGGCGCCACGTAAAGATCGACCAGCCGGTCATTGCCCAAACGCGGCGAAGAAATATCAACGCGGTATTCATTGACCGGCGAACGGCCTTCGCGAACCTGATCAACCAAAGCCAGCAGCGGACTGCCAAACGGAACGAAATGAGCCAATGTATTGCGGGAAAGAATGTTCAGGCTTGCCTTGAAATAGCTTTCGGCTTCCGAGTTGGCGAAGACGATTAATCCGGACGGATCGATCATGATCACGGGGTGCCGGATGGTGTTGAGGACAATGGACGCCAAATCCGCCGCGGCGCCATCTGGCGTGAGGCCCGGTGAAGTCATGCAGCTTCCCTTCGCATGGCAGTAACAGCACTTTTCGCCAAATCCATGTCTGCAATGATGCGAACGACCTCTTGCGGGTCCGTCAAGGTCATCAATTGCGCCTTTGAACCACTGTCAAAGTCCTGTGCGAAGCGCCCCAGATACCAACCAAGGTGTTTTCGCGCATGGCGCAAGCCAATCGTCGGCCCGTAATGGTCAATCATGTCGCGATAATGCGCAATGATGTAGCGAGCCAAATCCCGTGGCAAAGCTAGCTCGCCTTTGGCCAGAGCCCCTGCCAGCCAAGGTTGGCCATAAATGGCTCGCCCTATCATCACAGCATCAGCGCCAGATCGGTCCAGCGCCTCGTTGGCTGATTTCATATCATGGATGTCGCCGTTGACCACGAGAGGAACCGAAACTGCATCCCGGACGGCGCGAATTGCGGCCCAATCGGCGCTGCCATTGTAAAATTGGCACCGGGTTCGTCCGTGCACCGTGATCATCTGCACTCCGGCATCGACCGCGCGGCGTGCAAGTTCGGGCGCGTTGATCGTGCCATCATCCCAGCCGAGCCGCATTTTCAGCGTCACCGGCGCCGATACTGCGCGGACCGTCGCCTCAATCAACGTCATGGCATGATCAAGATCGCGCATCAGCGCTGACCCGGAATAGCCGCCAGTGACCTTCTTTGCCGGACAACCCATGTTGATGTCGATGATATCAACACCGGCGCCTTCTAGCATTTTAGCGGCCTCGCCCATCCAATGGGCTTCGCGCCCGGCAAGCTGCACCATGCGCACGGCCAGCCCATCCGTTTGCGCCCGCAGGCGGCTCTCGGCCGAACCTTTGACAAATTCCTGGCTTGCCACCATCTCAGACACAACCAGCCCTGCACCGTCGTCCAAAGCGCGCCTTCTGAATGGCGCATCCGTCACCCCGGACATTGGCGCCAGGAACACGCGGTTGGGCAGTTGAACCGGACCAACGGCCAGTATCTGGCCCAGCCGGTCAATCGGTTTGATTGTGTCTATTTTTTGTGCAGTCGCCATTGTCGGTTAAATTATAGTCAAACATCGGATATGGCAAGTCCATGCACGGATTGTTTTGGCGATCGATCTTTCAATCCTGTCACAGGCGCGATAACGGTTTTTTTCAAATCATGGGGCGAAATTATTGGCAAGTTCGGGCGAAATTGCAGTCATTATCCTCGCGGCAGGACGCGGCGAGCGCGCCGGCTTGGAGGCTGGCCCCAAGCAGTATCGCTCTATCGGCGGCATGGCAGTCATCCGCCGGACTGTGGACGCAATCCGCCAACACAATCCTTCGGGCAGAATCATTCTAGTCATCCATGCCGATGATCGTGGACTGGCATTGCAGGCACTTGGCCAAATGCATGAGGACGTCACGATCGTCATCGGCGGTCACACACGCCAGTCATCTACCCTGCAAGGTTTGCACGCGCTGGCCGCCAGTCCGCCAGACCATGTGATGATCCACGATGGCGTCAGGCCGTTTGTCGACAAAAACCTGTTCGACCGGCTGGCCGGTGCGCTCACCATGCGCCACGGCGCCATACCCGCCATGCCGGTGACTGAGTCCCTGAAAAAGTCAGAAGCCGGCCTCGTTACAGGCGCCGTGGAGCGGGCCGGCCTTTTTGCCGCACAGACGCCACAGGGTTTCCCTTTTTCCGCGATCTATGAAGCACATTCGCGTGCTGCTGGCGCTGGGCTTAGCTGCTTCACCGATGATGCGGCAATTGCCGAGTGGGCCGGTCTCAAGGTGAAACTTGTTGAAGGCGCACCTGAAAACATCAAGCTTACATGGAAAAGGGACATCGACTTGGCAGATCAGCGAATGCGTCAGAACACCGACTATCCTGATGTGCGCACCGGCAACGGCTATGACGTCCACTCCTTTGTTACAGGCGACCATGTGACGCTTTGCGGTGTGCGCATACCACACGAAGCCGGTCTCAACGGCCATTCCGACTCGGATGTCGCGCTGCATGCTCTGACCGACGCACTTCTGGCCACTTGCGGCGCTGGTGATATCGGCACGCATTTTCCGCCAAGTGACCCGCAATGGAAGGGCGCGGCTTCCTCGATTTTTGTCAGCCATGCAGCTGGCATCATCCGCAGCAACAAAGGCCGCATTGCCAACGCCGACATCACCTTGATTTGCGAAGCGCCGGCTGTTGCTCCCCATCGTCAAGCCATGGTCGCCAACGTCGCCGCCATGCTCGGTATTGAACCGTTTCGCGTGTCGGTGAAAGCCACAACCAACGAAAAGCTGGGCTTCATTGGCCGGCGCGAGGGCATTGCAGCAATTGCCACAGCAACGATTGTCTTTCCCGGCAACCTGCCATGACTGGCTTCCCTGCTGACATTCTGCAGAGCGCCTTGCATTTGATTGGCCTCTGCCGCAAGTCTGGCCTGCTCATAGCGACGGCCGAATCCTGCACAGGCGGTCTGATAATTGGCGCATTGACCGAAATCGCGGGTTCTTCTGATGTCATCGACTGCGGTTTTGTAACCTACTCCAACGCCGCCAAAACCACGATGCTGCATGTGCCGGCTAGGCTGATCAAAGCGCATGGCGCGGTTTCGCGGGCCGTTGTTGAAGCTATGGTCGAAGGCACGCTGAAACACTCAAATGCCAGCCTTGCGGTCGCCGTCACTGGCATCGCCGGTCCCGGCGGTGGATCAGCGGAAAAGCCTGTCGGACTGGTTTACGTTGCCGCAGCAACCAAGAACGAAATCCGTCACGTCGAATGCCGCTTTGGCGATATTGGCCGGGGCCCAGTGCGTCAGGAAACCATCCGCACGGCGCTCAAACTCATGATTGAACTGGCCGATCAAGCCGGAAAATAGCGCCGCCACATCGCCTGAAGCACGTTTGAGTAGCCATCTGTCCAAGGCGTTGAGCCCTCGCCGGTTTCCAATTTCCAGCGCGGATCCTCAAACAGTGTGCCAAAATCTGCCTTGTCGCGTACCAACACAGCGACAATGCTCCGGCTTGCCTTGTCGGCAGACGCCGTCGAGTTTTCCGAATTGAACAGACCGACAGCAGTCACCAGACCCAACTTGGCGCCGTTTGCCGCCACAACGCCGTTCAGATCCAGATGCCGGTTGGTCAGATGCATCACCAACATGCCGCCCGGCTTGACCTTGCGTATGAACATGCCGATCGCTTCGGTGGTCATCATGTGCACCGGAACGGAGTCGGACGAATAGGCATCAAGGATCAAATGATCAAAGTGCCCATCGGGTGTGTCTTCCAAGACCAGCCGGCCATCACCGATCAACACTTTCGCATCTTTCGCGCATTCGCTCAGGAAGCGGAAATAGGTCGGGTTCTGTGCAATCTTCATGACCAGCGGATCGATTTCCACCAGCTCAAGCTTCTCGCCCTGTTTCATCTGGCACGCCAGACTTCCGGCGCCAACGCCGATCACACCGGTCGTGCCGAGTAACCCGCCAGCATTCTTGCGGGCGGCAATAATGCTGCCATTCAAGCCGCCGTCCGAAGTGTAATAGGTCAGCGGCATTGGCTTGCCTGGTGCATCGGCATCAACAAGGCGCATGGCGCCATGCAGTGTCGTGCCATGCAGGAAAGCGCGGATCCCTTTTTCTGGCACGTCCAAAACCCGGACAACACCAAAGAAGCTCCGCTCCCAATGCGAGTTTGGCGCATAATTATACTTGAGAAGCGTGTTGGCGAAGATCATCAAACACAAGGCTGGCACCAAGGCGGGCATGCGGAACAGCGCATAAAGCGCCGCGGCCACGGTTACAATGTTGATCAATCCAAGCCGCGAGCCGTTGCCAAACATGCTGCCGCCGCTGGCGATATGGGCAAGCGCCAACGCCGCAATGAGAACGCCAGCCACAAGAACTGTCGTCGCAACCAGTGATGCCAATGAACGGCCGCGCAGGCGCTTCAATGTCGCCAGTGAAAGCAGCAGCAGAAGCGGATATTCCGCATTCCATGAAAACAGGTGCATCGCCAGCAGACTTGAGAAAATGCCTCCCAAGACACCGCCGATAGACATTGCAAAGTAGAATTCGGTCAGATGCCTGGCCGAAGGGCGCATCGATGCCATCAAACCGTGTGCCTGCATGGCCACGAGAAAGAACGTTACTATGTGCAGTGGCAGGCTCACCAGCATCGGCAGCATGCCCGTGTTCGACGTGAAGAAGATCGTCGCCAGCAACACAAATGGCAGGACTTTCTCGACGAGCTGCGGTTTCAAAACCGGATTCTTCTGAAAGACGATCACAAACGTCAGCAGGAACAAGGCCAGCGGCACGATCCAGAGAAACGGCGCGGCGGCCACATCGGTTGTAATGTGGGCCGTAACGGCCACCAGCAATGCTGAGGGAATAAACGCGCATGCAATCCAGGTGAGCCGGTCCCGCCAGCTGACTGCTCTGTCATCAGTGTCTTCTGTAACGCCAGAGGCGGCATCCACATTGGTTTCGGCCGCCTGCGACAGCCGCCACGCCAAAGCGCCGCAAACGGCAATTGAGACACCGAGCAGTGCAAAGCCGCCTGTCCAGATTGCATTTTGCCGATCCAGATCAAACAGTGGTTCAATAAGAATGATGTAAAGCAAAAGCGACGCAAACGAGCCGATGTTGGACGCACCATAGAGGAAATACGGATCCTTGGCATGGGCATGGCCCGAGCGTGCAAACCACGCCTGCAACAATGGGCCATTGGCGGAAACAGCAAAGAAGGGAATGCCGACTGTCACTGCGAACAGACCGATCAACCACAGCGCCTCGCCCTCAGCTGGCGGACGCCGCCACCCGTCCGGCAAGGCCATCGGCAGGGCGAATAGCGCAAGGAACAGGACAGCCACATGTATGACTACCGCTGTTCGCAAGGTAAAAAACCGGCTGAGCACATGGGCATATCCATAACCGGCTAACAGCACAGTCTGGAAAAATACCATTGCAATTGACCAGACTGCAGGCGTGCCGCCAAGGCGCGGCAGCACCATTTTGGCAAACATCGGCTGGACCGAGAACAGCAGAAACGCGGACAGGAATATGGTAAAAGCCGTCATCGGCAGGATTAAAGCGGATGGCCGGGCAAGGCCGCCAGCGGCGGCCACATTGGATTGAATCGACACAGCCGCCCCCAAATTCAGAATTGCCGGAAATTATCGGCAAAATCTCAAGATATGGTTTCGCAGATGCAATTTCCTGCCTCAGGCAGTGGTATTGTCTGTCCCGTAAATGATGTCTGCCCGCTCTTCAAAAGCCTGCGAGAATTTGCGGAATGCAATGTCGAACATTGAGCCCATCACCATGCCGAGCATCCGGTTCTTGAATTCATAATCGATGAAAAACCCGACAGCGCAGCCAACCGGTTGTGCCTGAAACGTCCAGAGATTATTGAGATAGCGAAATGGCCCGTTGAGATATTGGACTTCAATGCGCAGCAGCAATGGGTCGATCAGCACCTGGCTGGTGAATGTCTCGCGAAGCGCCTTGTAGCCAACCGTCATGTCGGCCACGAGCAGCGTTTTTCCGTCCTTGTCCCGCCGCGAAGTGACTTTCAGCGCCTCGCACAGTGGCAGAAATTCCGGATACTTTTCGACATCCGCCACGAGGGCAAACATGTTTTGCGGCGTATGGCGCACGAGCCGCGTGGTTTCAAACTGCGGCATGGCTTAGCTTGAACGCGAAAGCAGCGTATCGCGCGCCGCCTTCAGCTTGGCAAAGTCGTCGCCCGCATGGTGCGATGAGCGCGTCAGCGGACTGGCTGCAACCAGCAGAAACCCCTTGGTGTATGCGACGGTTTCATAGGCCTTGAACTCATCTGGCGTCACAAAACCCACCACACGGTGGTGCTTGCGGGTCGGCTGAAGATATTGGCCAATAGTCAGAAAATCGACGTTGGCTGTGCGCAAATCATCCATCAGCTGCAGCACCTCGTTGCGCTCCTCACCCAGGCCAACCATGATTCCCGACTTGGTGAACATCGACGGGTCAAGTTCCTTCACCCGCTGCAACAGCCGGATCGAGTGGAAATAGCGCGCGCCGGGCCGCACTGTCAGATAATTTGACGGCACTGTTTCCAGATTGTGATTGAACACATCCGGCTTGGCTTTGACCACCACTTCAAGCGCGCCTTCCTTGCGCAGGAAATCCGGCGTCAGGATTTCGATTGTTGTGCCCGGTGAGGTTTCGCGGATGGCATGAATAACCTCGGCAAAATGCTGTGCCCCGCCGTCAGAAAGATCGTCGCGGTCCACCGAGGTGATGACGACGTGGCTCAAGCCCATTTGCCTGACAGCTTTGCCGACACTGGCCGGTTCCGCCTTGTCCAGCGCGTTCGGCATGCCCGTGCGCACATTGCAGAAGGCGCAAGCCCGGGTGCATATTTCGCCCATGATCATGAATGTCGCGTGCTTCTTGTCCCAGCATTCACCGATATTGGGACAGCCTGCCTCTTCGCACACCGTCACCAGTCCATGCGAGCGCACCAGTTCGCGCGTCTCCTGATAGCCTTTGGAGACCGGCGCGCGCACTCGTATCCAGTCTGGCTTTTTCAGAATCTCCGTATCAGGCCGTTTGGCTTTTTCCGGATGGCGCGGTTTGGTGACGTCGAGAACGGTGACCATGAAAACTCCTCGCACGACACATAAGTGCCGCGCTCTGCCCTGTCGAGTGCCGTGAGCGCATGACTGGCATGCCTTAAGGGCAAAACGAACAATTTACGGCTTGGGGATATGTTTCCCGGCGGGCCGCTCACAAGGGATCATGAGTTGAAAACAGTTGGCGATATAAGCAACAGCGGGAACAACTGCTTTGGTTTGGTCCGTTTGCTCGCTGCCACTGCCGTGGTTTTGTCCCATGGCTATGTTGTGACAGGTGGCCAGCATGCCGTCGAACCGTTGGAATCGCTTACCGGCTATCCGCTGGGCGCCCATGCGGTGCATGTGTTCTTTACTATTTCTGGCTTGCTGGTTGCCGCCAGTTTTGACCGTCGGCCGCATCTGCTGTCATTTGCAGCCGCCCGGTTTTTCCGGATCTATCCGGGATTGATCGCCGCTACACTTGGCGTGTTTCTGGCCTGCGCATTGCTGGCGAGCGATGCCGGGGTCACTGACCTCATCAAAGGCTCGGCTATCGGATACTTCGCGAAAATCTTGATAGGACTTGCCGGAAGCGGGGCAATCCCCGGGGTATTCGAGTCCCTTCCCTATGCCGGTGCCGTTAACGTGCCGCTTTGGACACTGAAGTACGAAGTGCTTTGCTACGTTTCCCTTGCCTTTGTCATGGCGATGATCGTGCGAACCAAGTTGGTCTCGCCAACTGTCGCCGTGGGAATCATGACTACAGTTTCAGGTGTTTGGCTCCTTCAGGGCAAGGCTTATGACGACGCCAACTTCTTCGATCATGTTGCACGTTTCTCTTTCGCTTTCTGGGTTGGCGCCGCCGCGTGGCATGCGCGCAGCCGCATTCCTCTGAAAACGAGTATTCTGGCAGCAATCGCCGCACTGACATGGGCCTCGATCTGCTTCCATTTGCCAACCGTGCCGCACACCTTGATGCTCCTATCGGGATATATGGCCGTGTTTGTCGCGCAATACCGCTATGGCGCACTGAGCACTTTCACGGATCGCAATGATCTGTCGTATGGGGTCTACATCTATGGCTGGCCGGTGCAGCAACTGTTATTGTTGGCATTTCCGGCGATCAGTGGATTGGCAAACGGACTGGCAGCTTTGTTGATCGTCCTGCCGCTGGCCTTCTTCTCGTGGCGTTTTGTCGAAAAACCGGCCCTTCGCATGAAGGACGGGTTCATGATCAAAGCCGCAAATCAGGCAATGCTCAGACAACCAGCAGAAGGATTTTGAAATGTATGAGGGTTTCTACGGGACCTTGCTGCTCGTCACTGCTGTTGTACTCGGCATGAAAGCGAGCCCCAAAGCGGCCGCCGGTTGGCTGACGGCTTTCTTTGTCATCGGCTCTATTCCCATTGGAAACGGCGCGGCATTGCTCGGGACCTTGCCCCTCGCAATTGTGGTTTATCCGCTGACGTATGTGGCATATCGGCTGGTCGAGTGGACGAAGCGCGGCGATCACGGCTTCTCGGTAAACCAGATATTTGGTGCTGCCAGCCCGCGGGTGACAGCGCTTTTTGCCGGTTTTCTCGGTATCATTTGTTACGGATTCTCCGGCAATCTGCTGATCGCCATAGCCGGCGCGTTCGCCGCTTTTTGGTATTTAGCCGGCAAGAACCTGCCTGAAACGAGGCCTTGACGCTTTGCGTTCACTAGCATTGCGGCAGACGAATTTTGGATCAAACGCGCGGCGTTTGTTCGCGCTTTCCAAAGAACCATAAAATGAGAACAGCGCCCGCCGTAGCCACCACGAGATTGCCGACAAAGCCATAGAAGTTGATGCCGAGCACGCTCGCCAGCGTGCCGCCGACAAACGATCCAGCTATGCCGACAAAAAGGTTGGTCAACAGACCGTGCTGTCTGTTCATTGCACGCTCAGCCAGCCATCCGGCCAGGATGCCGATAAACAGCAGTCCGACGAAGCCGACACCCGGCATGGTCATGACGCCCATTTGGTTGCCCATCATTATGTCCTCTTTCCGTCTTCTTCAGGCAATCAATCGTGCCAGAAGCACAACGACAATCGCGCCGGCTGTTGATGTAATGATCTGTGAAACCAATGGGTTGCTGCCAACATTGATGCCGAGCGCGCTGAACAGATAGCCGCCGACAAAAGCGCCGATCACGCCGGTGATCAGATAACGGACTAGCCCGCCGCCACCGACAAAGAATGAAGCGAGAAAGCCGGCGACGAGGCCGATGGCGAGAAAGATGAGAAGCGATCTGGTGTCCATATGAACCTCCTGTGCAACAACCCCGCACAGACCAGACTATCACGCATTCAAGACTTTGCCATAAGCATCAAGCACGCTCTCTTTCATCATCTCAGACAGCGTCGGATGCGGGAAGATCGTGTGCATCAGCTCTTCTTCGGTAGTTTCAAGGTTCATTGCGACGACGAAGCCCTGGATGAGTTCAGTTACCTCGTGGCCGACCATATGCGCGCCGAGGAGTTGGCCCGACTTCGTGTCGAAGATGGTTTTGATTAAGCCCTGATCCTCGCCAAGCGCAATCGCCTTGCCATTGGCCTGGAACTGGAAACGGCCGACGCGTATGTCATGGCCGGCCTCTTTGGCCTTGGCTTCGGTCAGGCCGACAGATGCCACCTGCGGATGGCAATAGGTGCAGCCGGGAATCATCAATTTGTTCATCGGGTGCACGCCCGGCACACCCGCGATTTTTTCAACGCAGATCACACCCTCATGCTCGGCCTTGTGCGCCAGCATCGGCGGGCCGGCAACATCGCCGATGGCATAAACGCCCGCCACGTTGGTGCGCCCATAGCCGTCAATGACGACGCAGCCGCGATCAGTCTTGATGCCAAGCGCCTCCAGACCGAGGTTTTCGATGTTGCCCTGCACACCGACGGCGGAGATCAGCCGGTCAGCGGTAATCTCTTCAGTCTTGCCATCAGCGTTCTCGATGGTAGCCGTCACCGAATCCGCGCCCTTGAGCACCTTGGTGACCTTCGTCGATGTTTTGATCTTCAGCCCGGACTTTTCCAGCATCTTGCGGGCAAACGCTGAAATCTCGGCATCCTCGATCGGCATGACAGTCGGCATCACTTCGACGACTGTAACATCCGATCCCATCGCATTGTAAAAACTTGCAAATTCAATGCCGATTGCGCCGGAGCCCATGACCAGCAGCTTCTTCGGCAGCGCGGGCGGCACCATGGCTTCGAAATAGGTCCAGATCAGTTTGCCATCCGGCTCGATGCCGGGCAGCGCGCGCGGACGGGCGCCGGTGGCGATAATGATATGCTTGGCCGTGTATGTCCCCTCTCCCTGTACGCCTTTCGGCAAAGGCGGCTGCGGCAGCATTGGGGCCTTCTTGGTTGGCGTGACGACGATCTCGTTGGGTTTGGATAGCTTTGCTTCGCCCCAGATGACATCGATCTTGTTCTTCTTCATCAAATAGCCGATGCCGCCATTCAGCCGCACCGAAACGCCGCGTGAGCGGGCGACGACAGCGGCAACATCTGCCGAAATCGAACCTTCCAACTTCAGCCCATAGTCTTTCATGTGCTGGCCGTAGTGCATGATCTCGGCCGAGCGCAGCAGGGCCTTGGTCGGGATGCAACCCCAGTTGAGGCAGATGCC
>JBAVTG010000259.1:0-6171 GCA_049696015.1 Rhizobiaceae bacterium
TCAAGATCGGCAAGACGGGTCTTCAGCTGCTTCAATTCCAGACCATCGACATGGTCCGGATAGTTGAGATCAACCGCATTCAGGCCCGGCACCGAGGCAGCACGCGCCAACAGATCCAGCACGCCAACCTTCCGGCCGTCCGCATTTGCGCCGTTTTTGAACGAGTTCAGACGGGCAGCGTAGTGATGCGTTGTCTGTGCGGATTTGACACTCATGGTTTGCTTTCTGGATTTCCATATACTTCACACAATAGTACTTTTTTGTAAAGTGAATTCAGCCCGCCTTCACGCGTTTGTTGACCTTGAGCTGCCTTTGTCGCTGCCCACAGCATCACAAATTGCCAAATCAATGTGTTTTTACAGGTATTTAGGCGTTACCTTAACTTCAATGCCCAAAAGGCACTTTACAATTCAAGAAATATTTGTGCACCGCACAATACAAATCGAGCTGGCTTGACGCCGCAATCGTCATACGCGGAGCTTATGTCTGAGGCCTTGAAACGTAGGCGGCAGCGGCACGGTTTGCAAATTGGCACGCGTCAATCAATGATGCGCCTGCCGCCAATTGCGCGGCCAAAACGCCGACGAAACAATCACCGGCGCCATGCGTTGATGTGACCGTGACGGGCAGCGCGGCAATCCGGACCGGATCACCTGATGGCACGCCAACGACAAGTCCGCCGCCGCCAAGCGTGATGACAACCGACCGCCGGCCGCCCGCCAGACACTGCAGCGCAGCAATCGCCGAAGGCTGGTCAATGACCGGCAAGCCGGACATATCATCCGCCTCGACCCGGTTGACGATGAGCACATCAATGGCATCGAGAAGATCGCTATCAAGCGGCCGGGCCGGCGCAGCGTTAAGCACGACCTTTGCCCCGGCCCGGCGCGCCGCCAAGGCTGCCGCAACATTAACAGCATGTGGCACTTCATTTTGCAGGACGAGCACCTTGGCGCCGCCAAGCCCGCGCCAGATCGGCTCAAGTTGACCGGCCTCAATCGCAAGATTCGCTCCAGAGACGATCACGGCGCCATAGTCGCCATTGTCTTGCAAGATCGCCACGCTCATGCCCGAACCATGCGCAGCATCGGTGGACACAGCAGAAACGTCCACGCCGGAGGCTTGCAGGTTTGCCAGCAAGGTCTGGCCGAAATCATCTTTGCCGATTTGGCCGATCATCGCGGTTTTCGCGCCGGCCCGCGCCGCTTGAACCGCCTGATTGCCCCCCTTGCCGCCGCAGACCTTTTCCCAGGCGCTGCCAACGGCTGTTTCATCCAATTTGGGCAAGGCGGGCGCATGGACAACAATATCCAGATGCAAACTGCCGCAAACCACGACATCAAATTGCACATTGAGCCGGGATTGATCATCCATGTCCAAGCCGCCTTTCTTTTGCAAAGAGAGCCGCACAATGATGCTCAATGATCTGGATCATTCAATACATCGACAGAAAATGATGGTGCCCCCGACATGATTCGAACACGCGACCCCCTGATTACAAATCAGGTGCTCTACCAACTGAGCTACAAGGGCAGTGGCGGACGCGTTAGCATAAGGCATTGCACAGGAAAACAGTTTTTCGAAACCGCCCTCGAGAAATTTGCAATGTTCAGCGGTCACACTATAGCTGTGTGACCCGGAGCAACCCAATGCAGCCTGCCCTCGCCTTCATTTCGTCAGACGCGCCTGAAGCCAAGGCCGCAGCCAGACATCTGGCGGCGCTTTACGGCAACGAAAATCCGCAGGATGCCGCCGTGATCGTGCCGCTTGGCGGCGATGGCTTTATGCTGCAGACGCTGCACCGGTTCATGAACTCGGGCAAGACCATCTTCGGCATGAACCGCGGTTCCGTCGGTTTCCTGATGAATGAATACCGCGATGTCGGTCTGCACGAGCGCATTGCCGCTGCGATCCCGGAAACCATCCGCCCGCTCGAAATGATCGCGCAGACAGTTGAAGGCAAAACCTACAAGGCCATTGCCATCAACGAAGTGTCGTTCATCCGCCAATCCTACCAGGCCGCCAAGCTGCGCATCATCGTCGACGGCAAGGAACGGCTGGACGAGCTGATCTGCGACGGTGTGATGTTGGCAACGCCGGCGGGTTCGACCGCCTATAACCTGTCGGCGCAAGGCCCCATCCTGCCGCTCGATGCGCCACTGTTGGCGCTGACGCCGGTGAGCGCATTCCGCCCGCGCCGCTGGCGCGGCGCATTGCTGCCCAATCACGCGGTGGTCGACATCGAAATCCTTGAACATGAAAAGCGCCCTGTCAACGCGGTGGCGGACCACAATGAAGTCAAATCCGTCCGCCATGTGTCAATCCGCCAGTCGCAAACCCTGACCGTCACGCTGCTGTTTGACGAGAGCCACTCGTGGGACGAGCGGATATTGGCTGAACAGTTCCGCTATTAACGGCCATTTCGCGGTTTTGATTGACTTTTTGCGCATTGCAGACTAGGGCGTGCGCAACGTCAGCAATCCGCTCGCGCGGCGCATGAAAGCGCCCAACCTCCCGGTCTGAATTAAGACCCGTCCGGCAGATTTATTGCCCGGCCCAATCGGAACAAATTTCCCTGTGACCACATTCGCCGAACTCGGCCTTTCTCCCAAAGTCCTCGCAGCCGTGACTGAAGCCGGCTACACCGTACCCACCCCCATTCAGGCAGGCGCCATTCCTCATGCCATTGAAGGCAAGGATGTCCTTGGCGTCGCCCAGACCGGCACCGGCAAGACAGCGGCTTTCGTGCTGCCGATGATCACCCGCCTTGAGCGCGGCCGTGCCCGGGCCCGCATGCCGCGCACGCTGATCCTTGAACCGACGCGCGAACTGGCTGCTCAGGTTGAAGAAAATTTCATCAAATACGGCGTCAACAACAAGCTCAGCGTTGCCCTGCTCATTGGCGGCGTGTCGTTTGAAGACCAGAACCGCAAGCTTGAGCGCGGCGTTGATGTGCTGATTGCCACGCCCGGCCGCCTGCTCGACCATTTCGAGCGCGGCAAGCTGCTTCTCACCGGCGTTGAAATCCTCGTCATCGATGAAGCCGACCGCATGCTCGACATGGGCTTCATTCCGGACATCGAGCGCATCTGCAAGATGATCCCGTTCAACCGCCAGACACTGTTTTTCTCGGCCACCATGCCGCCGGAAATCACCAAGCTGACCGAACAGTTCCTGCAAGCGCCAGTGCGCGTGGAAGTGTCGAAAGCGGCGTCAACGGCCAAGACCGTCATACAGCGGCTGGTCAAGGCTGGCTCCAAGGATTGGCAAAAGCGCGCCGCGCTGCGCGATCTGATCGTCTCCGAACAGGCCGACATCAAGAACGCGATCATCTTCTGCAACCGCAAGGTTGATGTGTCAGAGCTGTTCCGCTCGCTGACCCGGCATGAATTTTCCTGCGGCGCCCTGCACGGCGACATGGACCAGCGCTCGCGCATGACCATGCTGTCGAATTTCCGCGACGGCAAACTGCAATTGCTCGTCGCCTCCGATGTCGCCGCGCGCGGCCTCGATATCCCGGATGTTTCACATGTCTTCAACTTCGATGTGCCGATCCACGCAGAGGACTATGTCCACCGCATCGGCCGCACCGGACGCGCAGGGCGTTCGGGCAAGTCGTTCACACTGGTCGACAAGACCGATGCGAAGTATTTGGCAGCCATCGAAAAGCTGATCAACGAAACCATTGAATGGCATGATGGCGATCTGTCGACGCTGGTGGTTGACGACAGCGCTGAAGAGGCGCCGCGCCGCGGCCGTGGCGGCAAGGATGACAAGGGCGGACGCGGCAAAGGCCGCGAGCGCGGCCCGCGCCGCGAGGCAAAGCCCGCAGCTGCCTCCGACCAGGATCATACAGAGCGCAAGCCGCGCAAAACCCGCAGTGTTGCAGCGCCCGTTGCCGCGGCTGTTGAAGAGCAAAGCGACCAGCCGGAAGTGATTGCCGAAAGCTTCGTGCCAGTGGCAGCCCCTGCCCCGCAGCGCCATGAAGTGCGCCGCAACCGCGATAATGACAATCGCAATGAAGCGGCGCGCGAAGCTCGACACAGTCTGCCGCCGGAAAAGCGCAACTATCGCGACGACCTCGGCCCTGCCCCTGTCGGCTTTGGCGATGATATCCCCTCGTTCATGCTGATTGAGACGAAGGCGGGGTGAAGCTACCTCTTAGCGCGCTTCCCTGCCTCCATCGCCAGGCCTACCCATTTGGCCATTTCGTCGGGATCGTCGAACGCGTCGTCGGGAATTGTCCAATAGGGCATCGACACTGATTTGCCCTTGCCGTCATAAGTCCATCGCCGCGCACCCGCCGCAGAAAACTGTGTGGCGCTCAAAGCGTCAGCTTTCAGGAATATTTCGCTGTCAGTCTCAATAGCGACAATGATACCTTGGACATAAATGCCCTTGCCGCCGAACATTCGTTTGATGGTAATAGGCCCGACCGACTGAAACATCTCCTCAATCGCGGCGTTGTCCATAAGTGTTATCCGAGCGCGGAGGCAGGAGCTGCGGTGATTTCAACGCTCTCGCCGCAACCGCAGGCGGATGTCTGGTTTGGGTTGTTGAAGGTGAAGCCGGTGCGCAGTGTGGTTTGTTCGAAATCCATTTGAGTGCCCAGAAGATAGAGCACGGCTTCCGGCGCAACGAACACTTTGGCACCCTCATGCTCGATCATGTCCTCGCGCGGTTTGGCTTCACCGGCCAGCTCAATGGCATATTCCATGCCGGCGCAGCCGCCCTTTTTGACACCCACCCGCACGCCAAGCGCGTCCGGATTGGCAGACATGATATCGCGCACGCGGCCAGCGGCGGCATCAGTCATGGTCATGACGGCAAAACGGCCCATTGAATTGTCTCCTCATCACCCGGGTTCAAGGCCCGGAGACTCTGATTGTCACCTTAAAATGGTGAAGAAATACGCCATTCGCAAGGCCTAATACCAGCCAACGGCAACCTGCGCCTCTTCGGACATGCGCGCCGCCGTCCAAGGCGGATCAAATGTCATTTTGACCTCAACGCCTGACACGCCTTCCACGGAACTGACGGCGTTTTCCACCCAGCCCGGCATTTCACCGGCCACCGGACAGCCGGGCGCAGTCAGCGTCATGTCGATCTTGACCGAGCGGTCATCTTCGATGTCGATCTTGTAGATCAGGCCGAGTTCATAGATGTCGGCCGGGATTTCCGGATCATAGACGGTTTTCAACGCAGAAATGATATCGTCCGTCAGCCGCGCCAGCTCATCGGCGGGAATGTTGGAGGCCGCCACGATGGCATCTTCAGCCCGCTCTTCCACTGTCAAATCATCCTGAGCCATAGCATTCATTCCTTACGCGAAAAACTGCCGGGCTTTTTCCAAAGCCTGCGCCAAAACGTCGATTTCAGCCTTGGTATTATACATGCCAAATGAGGCACGGCACGTCGACGTGACACCAAAGCGCTGCATCAGCGGCTGGGCGCAATGGGTGCCTGCCCGAACCGCAACGCCCGAACGGTCGATCACCATCGACACATCATGGGCATGAATGCCCTTCAGTTCAAACGAGACAATCGCGCCTTTGCCCGGCGCATTGCCAAATATGCGCAGGGAATTTATCTTGGAAAGCTCCGCATGGGCATAGTCTCGCAAGGATTCTTCATGAGCAGCAATGCGCTCGCGACCGATTGAATCCATGTAGTTGAGCGCGGCGCCAAGCCCGATCGCCTCGGCAATCGGCGGCGTGCCTGCTTCAAACCGGTGCGGCGCTTCGCCATAGGTGACATTTTCCATCGTCACATCACGTATCATCTCGCCGCCGCCAAGGAACGGACGCATCGAGTTGAGCAGCTCCTGCTTGCCATAGAGAGCACCAATACCGGTCGGCCCATAGAGCTTATGGCCGGTCATCACGTAAAAATCAGCGTCCAAATCCTGCACATCAACCGGCATATGCACTGCAGCCTGTGAGCCATCAACCAGCACCTTGATGCCGCGCTCATGGGCAATGCGGATCATTTCCTTGACCGGAACCACCGTGCCAAGCGCATTCGACATATGGGTGATCGCGACGAGCTTGGTGCGCGGTGTCAGGCATTTGATGAAATCATCGATGTGCAGCACGCCGTCATCGTCAATCGGTATCCAGACGAGCTTTGCGCCCTGCCGCTCGCGGATGAAATGCCAGGGTACAATGTTGG
>JBAVTG010000260.1:0-10223 GCA_049696015.1 Rhizobiaceae bacterium
TCGCGCACGCAGACTTCCTCGCACAGCGTCTCGGTCGGGCAGACGCGGGCGCACATGCCGCCCATGATGTTCTGGTCCAAAATCGTGCGCGCCGCGCCGTTCGGATTGCCAGCGGAAATCTGGCGGATGAACAGCGGAATGTCGATCGATGTCGGGCAGGCCGTCATACACGGCGCATCGTAGCAGAAGTAACAGCGATCCGATTCGACCGCCGCTTCGTGGGCGTCCAGCGGCGGGTGCAGGTCGGAGAAATTGTCTTTCAATTCTGCCGCAGTCAGGCCCGATGCCGATACACCGCCCGCTGCCATGCCGTCTTGCAACGCCATTGCGCTCCTCCGCACATAATTCCGATTGCGTGTGCCGGAATTCTTGCCGGCAGAGTGCTACGATTTTTTTCTTTGGTCAAATTTTTTATTGTTTGGTCAAAAATCGACTGATTATGAAAACGCCCCGGCAAGTTTCCTTGCCGGAGCGTCTCTTTCCAGGCGTTCCCCCACCCGGAAACGGCAATCACGCAGGGTAAATCACACCCTTGCGCAAAATAATGTTGGCATAGAGCGCCGGCTCGCTTGTCGCCACAATCGCGTATGCGGATTTGACCTTATCGTAGAACGCCTGACCCTTGAGCGCATGCACGCCCTGCTTGGGTTCATGGCGGGCGCAGATTGCTTTGAATTCTGTGTGGCACGCTTGCGTTTGATCATGGTGCGGGATGAAGATGCTCTCGCTGACGGCTTCGTCGATCGGCATCACCGACAGGATCGCGTCAAGTATCGGCGGGGCATGATGGCCGTCGGCGCGGATCAAACGGCGGGCGTGGGCAACGGCAGGGTAGTTGCCGTCGACAATGGCGATTTCGTCGCCATGGCCCATTGCGCGCAAAGTATGGAGCAGCTCCGGCCCGAGAATGGGGTTCAAGCCCTTGAGCATCAGTTCATCTCCTTGAATGGTGTGTTGAAATCGAGAAGGTAGCGCGAGAACAGCGGAAGACTGGCCCCGCCGACCGAGCGCGCGTCACTTCCGACTTCACCGGCAATGATGTCAGGCAGGGTAATGCCCTGCAGGTCGAGTTTGAGGGCGGCAAGTTTTGTCGCCCCGACGATCCGGGCCTTCACCCATTGCGGAAACCCGCCGTCAATAATCGCTGCGCCGAAATCAATGACGGAGGCTGCGGCGACGATGGCGTGGGCGAGCGCTCTTGATGTCAGTTCGATCCAGTCGGTCAGCGGTTGGCCAAAATCAATCCAGTCCTCCGGCGCAAACCAGAGCGGGGAAGGGTCAATGCCGGACTGCTTGAGCATTTTCTCCAGAACGAAAATCGAGGCTGCCTCGATCAGCTGGCGGCTGCCGCCGGTGCCGTCCGGAACCGGCATGGAGCCGACAGCGCCGGCATTGCCGGTACGGCCGGAATGCAGGCTGGAGTTAAGCACCACGCCGCCGCCAATGAACGAACCGATGAAAAAGTAGATGAAGTCCGGATAACGGGTCCCCGCGCCGAAGACGAGCTCGGCGCCGCAGGCGCTGGTCGCGTCATTTTGCAGGGAAACCGGATAGGGCGAAATCGCGGCGATTTCCGCCTGCAGGTCAAATCCCCGCCAGGCGTCCATGTCAGACTGCGGGGCGCCGACCTCGTCGGCCCAGTTCCACAATTCGAACGGGGCGGCAACGCCGATGCCGGCAACCTGTTTGCGCGCCTTTGGGGTGAGTTTTGCCGAAAGCGCCTTCATGCCCTTGTCGACAAAATCCATGATGACGCCAGGTGTCGGATAGGCATAGGTTTTGTGCAGGCTGGCTTTTCGGGTTCCCACGAAATCCATAAGCACAAGGTCTGCAGAGCGGCGGCCTATCTTCAATCCGATGGAATACACACCGTCAGGATTGAGCGACATGGGCACTGAGGGCTGGCCAACCTTGCCGCGCACCGGCTCGCCGCGCAAAAGCAGGCCATCCACTTCAAGCGAGCGCATGATCACCGAGACGGTTTGCGCCGACAGGCCGGTGGAGCGGGCAATATCCGCCTTTGCCAACGCGCCAAAACGGCGGACAAGCGACAGCACGAGACGCTCATTATAAGCGCGCACCGTCGCCTGATTGGAGCCTTTGGCTCCGACCGCGAGGCCGAATTCGCCGGTGTCGGTATCATCGCGCATGGTTGCGCCGGTTCCTCCCGAGAACATTTTCCAGATCCGGAAACAGCCTCCCAGCCGCACTTGGATCAAGACTCTATCCTGCCCAAGCGGCTTAATAAATCAAGTGGATTTATTTATTGACAAGGCGAAAGATTCCGTGTTGGCTTGAAGGCGAAGTCGGGTTCTGGCCACGGGAGGCTCGTGAATTCCGATCTTCTTGGAAAGTGTAACTGCCCGATATGGCGATCGCTTTCGGGCTTGTTCTGGGAGGAACACAATGAAGAAATCCCTCGTACTCTCGATGCTTGGCGCTCTGGCAATGGGCGTAGCGTCCATCTCGTCAGCACAGGCTGGCACCGGTGCTTGCCTCATCACCAAGAACAACACCAACCCGTTCTTCGTGAAGATGAAGGAAGGTGCTGAAGCCGGTGCCAAGGCTGCCGGTGTTGACCTGCAGGCATTTGCTGGCGAAAAGGACGGCGATGCCGGCCCGCAGATCACTGCAATTGAAAACTGCGTTGCCGCAGGCGTGAAGGGTATCCTGATTACCCCGTCGAACGACGATGTTGGTCCGGCCCTCAAGGACGCCCGCTCGAAAGGCATCCTGGTCATTTCGCTCGACACACCACTGAGCGATGCCGAAGCGCAGGACATGACCTTCGCCACCGACAACTTTGAAGCTGGCGTCTTGATCGGCAAATGGGCCAAGGCACAGCTCGGCGACAAGGCTGCTGATGCCAAGATCGCCATGCTCGACATCAACAAGGACAATATCTCGGTTGACGTTCTGCGTGACACCGGCTTCCTGACCGGCTTCGGCATCGAAGTTCCGGATGGCAAGGTGATGGGCTCGGAAAAGGATCCGCGCGTTGTCGGTCATGAATCGTCCGGCGCAAACCCGGAAGGCGGCCAGAAGGCCATGGAAACCTTGCTTGCCAAGGAGCCAAACATCCACGTTGTGTACACGATCAACGAACCGGCCGCTGAAGGCGCTTATGCTGCCCTCAAGGCTGCCGGCAAGGAAGGTCAGGCTCTGATCGTTTCGGTTGACGGCGGCTGCCCGGGCATTGCCTCGGTTAAGTCCGGCGTTATCGGCGCGACCTCGCAGCAGTATCCGCTTCTGATGGCATCCAAGGGCATCGAAGCCATTGCTGCCTTCGCCAAGGACGGCACCAAGCCGGCTGCTTCTGACGGTCTGACCTTCTTCAACACCGGCGTGAACCTTGTCACCGACAAGCCGGCTGAGGGCGTTCCATCAATCGACACCACTGTCGGCACCGAGAAGTGCTGGGGCTGATGAAGGCCGGGCGGGAAACCGCCTGACCATCTTGCAAATTCGGAAGGGCGGCTGTTACAGTCGCCCTTCTTTTTAAGACGACCCGAGGGGGTCTTGCCACGCTTTTGGGAGGGAGCTGGATTATGAGCGATCCGTCTACACCGACGAAAACCATTTCCGATTTCGAAGCCACGCTGACCCAAGCTGACACTGCGGTGGCAAGCTTTGAAAGAGACGACCAGACATTCGTGCACCGTGCCCGCGGCTTCCTGCGGGAGAATCCGACTGCTATTCCGGCGCTGATCATTTTTGTTGCCGTGTGCGCTTTCGGCTTGATTGCGGACAATTTCATGACGGCAAGTACACTGTCGTTGATCCTCAAGCAGGTCACCGTTGTCGGCATCATTGCCATCGCGCAAACCATTGTTATTCTCACGGCGGGCATTGACCTTTCGGTCGGTGCCATCCTGGTGATATCAGCCATGGTCATGGGTCGCCTGACGACGCTTGATGACGTTCCTTTCTATCTCGCCATTCCGGCTGGCCTTGCCATCGGCACGCTGATGGGAACGATCAATGGCCTTCTGGTCACCAAGGCGCGCATTCCGCCACTGATCGTGACGCTCGGAACACTGTACATCTTCAATGCGCTCAAACTCTGGTACACGGGTTCTGAGTCCGTCCGTCCGACTGCGCTGGCCGAAAAGGCGCCTGAACTTCTGGTATTCGGCAAGGCCTTCAATATCGGCGGTGCAAACTTCATTCTCGGCTCCTTCGCCTTGATTGGTATTGCCCTTGTCATTTGGTATCTGCTGAACCGCACGGCCTGGGGAAGGCATGTCACCGCAGTAGGCGATGATCCGGATGCCGCCATGCTTTCCGGTGTCCAGATCGACCGCATCCTGACCTCGGTCTATGCGCTGGCTGGTCTCATTTGCGCTTTCGGGGCCTGGGTGGCCATTGGCCGCGTCGGTTCCATGTCTCCGATCGCGTTTGAAACCGTCGCGCTTGATTCCATCACCGCCGTGGTGATCGGGGGTACATCGCTTTTCGGTGGCAGGGCATCCATTGCTGGTTCGGTTCTGGGAGCCATCATCGTTGGTGTGTTCAACACAGGTCTCGCACTTGCGGGTGTTGACAGCTACTGGCAGCTTTTCGCTTCTGGTTGCCTTGTCATCATCGCTGTTGCCTTGGACCAATGGCTGCGGAGGGCTTCGCAATGAGCGTTCAACCTATTCTTTATGCACGCGGCCTGATGAAGCGCTACGGCACTGTTGTGGCCTTGGACAACACCGACTTCGACCTTTACCCGGGCGAAATCCTTGGTGTCATCGGCGACAATGGCGCGGGCAAATCAACTCTGATCAAGGCACTTTCAGGTGCAGTTACTCCCGATCACGGCGAGATTTTGCTGGATGGCAAACCGGTGAATTTCCGTTCGCCGCAGGATGGTCGTGCTGCCGGCATCGAAACCGTGTACCAGAATCTTGCCTTGTCTCCCGCCCTGTCGATTGCAGACAACATGTTCCTTGGGCGAGAAATCCGCAAAGCCGGTCCACTCGGGTCAATTTTTCGCATGATGGACCGTACGGCGATGCAGAAGTTCGCGCGCGCCAAGCTGTCCGAACTTGGCCTGATGACCATCCAGAACATCAGCCAGCCGGTCGAGTCGCTTTCGGGCGGCCAGCGTCAGGGTGTGGCGGTGGCGCGCGCAGCCGCTTTCGGCTCTAAGGTTGTCATCATGGATGAACCGACAGCTGCGCTTGGCGTGAAGGAATCACGCCGGGTTCTCGAACTTATCCGCGATGTGCGCCGGCGCGGCATGCCGATCATCCTTATCTCACACAATATGCCGCATGTGTTCGAAGTCTGTGACCGCATCCATATTCACCGGCTCGGCAAGCGTCTGTGCGTGATCAATCCGAAAGATTACACGATGTCGGATGCGGTCGCCTTCATGACCGGCGCCAAAGAGCCGCCGAAGGAGCTGATGGAGCCGGCATGACACCGGGACCATCTGAAGCGCAATTCAGCAATGGACCGGCGGTGGACACCATCGCCGGTCTTGCCGCTTTGGTTCTTGCGCGCGGTGCCAAAGCGCACCGTTTTCTCGTTGCCGTGGCAGGCCCGCCCGCAGCTGGAAAATCCACGGTTGCCAATGAGCTTGCCCTCGAATTGCAAGGCCTTGGCCAATCCGCCACCGTCATTCCGATGGACGGCTTTCACTATGACGACGCGGTCCTTGACCGGCTTGGTCTTCGCGCCCGCAAGGGCTCGCCGCCGACATTTGATGCGGCCGGTTTCAAAGTGCTGGTTCAGCGCCTGAGAGCGGGTGAACCCGACATTGCCATACCGCATTTTGACCGCGCATTGGAGCTGTCCCGTGCGGCATCGGAGCTGGTGAGCGCTGATGTGAAGTTTCTGATCATCGAGGGCAACTACTTGCTGCTGGACGAAGAGCCCTGGGCCTCCATGCTCCCGCTCTTTGACATGACGGTTTTTCTCGATGTGCCGATCGATGAACTTGACCGGCGGCTTGTGGCGCGCTGGGACCATTATGGCCGCGACAAGGCCGCGGCGAGACAATGGATCGACACCAACGATCTGCCCAACATTCGCCAAGTCCTTGAGCATAGCAACATTACAGATATACGTTACACACCGGCCTGATTCTCCCACCCCTGTCGGTGCGCCCATTCCGAACTGGATCTTTGAATGCATCCCGGCGTCCTCACGGCCCTCGCAGCCTATTTCTTTTTTTGCATTTGTGATTCCTTCATCAAGGCGATCGGCCCGGGAACCAGCGTTTTCCAGATCGGGTTTTTCATCACTTTCTTCTCGTTCGCGCCGGTGCTGGCTTTCACGCTGCGGCATGATCCGCTGTCTGCCATATTCAAGATGAACCGGCCATGGCTTGTCGCCGGACGGGCGGCGGCGGGCATCGCTGCGGGGATGTTTGCGTTTTACACATTCACCCACCTGCACTTTGCCGAATCCTATGCGCTGATCTTTCTGGCGCCGGTGTTCGTGACGATTCTCTCAGTCTTCTTTCTGGACGAGAAAGTGCGCGTCTGGCGCTGGAGCGCGGTCGCGATTGGGCTGATTGGCGTCTGGGTGGTCGTGCGGCCCGGTTTCCGCGAAATCCAGCTCGGCCATGTCACCGCGATAATCGCGGCAATGATGGGCGCGACCTCGTTCATCTTTCTGCGCAAGCTCGGTCAGACCGAACGCCGGATCACGCTGATCGGGGTTGTGCTGCTCGCCTCGGTGATCGTCAACGGCATCCTGATGATCCCGCAATTTCATATGCCAAGCGGTGTTGAATGGGCGAAATATGCGGTAGCAGGCACATTTGCCGGCTTTGGGCATGTGGCGCTGCTTTCGGCAGCGCGGACGACTCCGGCAAATTTGATTGCGCCGGCCAACTACAGCCAGATTATCTGGGCCGTCTTCATCGGTCTGGTGTTTTTCAAGGAAGTGCCGGATACTTGGACGATCGTCGGCATCCTGCTTGTATCGCTCTCCGGCATCATGACATTGATTCGCGACGAGATGCGCTCCGGCTGGCTGACGCGCACCCATGTCGTCAAGAAGTTTCCGTAGGGACCTCGCCCCCCACGCTTAGGTGCGGGTACCACTGCCGTTCCCTCATGCTGAAGCGCGAACGCAGTGAGCCTCGAAGCCCGCCCGCCGCCCTCGTCCTTCGAGGCAGCCTGCGGCTGCACCTCAGGATGAGGGCTGCCATTGCAAGCCCCTATTCAGCGGCAATGCGCAACCCGCTCTCGCTGCCCGGCGCCAATGTCACTTCCAGCCCGTCCAGCGCGTCACTCATCAGGATCTGACAGGAAAGGCGCGAGTTGGATTCCACATGGAAAGCGCCGTCGAGCCTATCATGCTCATCGTCTGAAACAGGGTAAAGCCTGGATACCCATTCCTGTGCGACATAGACATGGCAGGTGGCGCAGGCGCATGCCCCGCCGCACTCGGCCTTGATGTCGAGGCCCCAGTCACGGATCACTTCCATCACCCGCCAGCCGTCCAGCGCCTCCAGCGTGTGGCGGGTCCCTTGTTGGTCAGTGACATGAATCTGCATCGGCCGGTCCTGTAGTCATGTTGGATTGGTTCGGATTATGCGCGCCGTGACATTGGCGCTTTGCCAAAGATCAAGCTGCTCCGGGCAGCCGCCGCCAGGAATAGCCAGCCGGTTTCTTCGCCGCCGTTGTTGCCGGCTGGCAGAAGACGTTGACCGCGCTCGAAATGCCATCCGTGAGGCGCTGCTGCGCAACTGTGTTGGTCACTTCCAGCGTGTCGAACCCGTTGCGGAACAACAGCGGGATCTGGTCAGTCAGCACATCGCCCACAGCGCGGATTTCGCCCTTGTAGCCATAGCGCGACTTGAGAAGCGCAGCCTTGGAGTGCGAGCGGCCGTCCGTGTATGCCGGGAAGGCGAGTGCGATCAGCGGCAGAAGTTCAAGGTAGGGAACAATGACATCGAGTTTGTCACCTGGCGCAAGAAGGACGCCGAGCCGGTTCGAGGCCGCTTTGCGCTGGTCTTCGCTCAGGCCAAGCCAGGCGGCCAGCGGCACGATGACATGGCCTAGCCCGTCATCTTCCTCTGCGTGACGCCAGCTGTCGGCGGCAAAGCCGCCGTCTTTCCAGAGTTTGGTCTCGCTCATGTCAGCCCTCAAAGCGAAGAATCGGTGAGCGAGGCATCAAGCCCGCCCAGATGGATGCCGCATTCGATCTTGCCCAGCCCTTTCCAGCGCCCGCCGCGCGGATCGTCCGGCGAGGATGGTTCCGTGCAGGGTGCGCAGCCAATGGAAAAATAGCCATATGCCACCAGCGGATGCACCGGCAGCGCATGCTTTTCCTGATAGTCGGCCAGATCATCTTCGCTCCAGCCCGCCAGCGGGTTGATGCGAATGCGCTGGCCGACCGCTTCAAACAGCGGCAGCACGGCGCGGGTTGACGCCTGAAAGCGCTTGCGCCCGGTGAACCATGCATCGAACGGAATGACGGCGCGGGCCATCGGCTCCACCTTGCGGATGGCGCAGCAGCGGTCAGTTGAGACCTTGTGCAATTCACCGTCAGGATCATCGCGCGCCAGCGTCTCCGCCAGCGGCTCGATGTTGCGCACGCCGGTCAGGCCAAAGGCGGCAATCAGTTCGTTGCGGTAATCCAGCGTTTCGCCAAAATGCTTGCCGGTCTCCAGAAACATGACCGGGGTGGATGGATCGACCGAAGCAATCAGATGCAGGAGCACGGCAGACTCTGCGCCGAACGACGACACTGCGCCAACGGAGCCCGCAAAGCCTTCATTGACCGCAAAGCCGATGACATCCTGCGCGGAAGCCCCGGCAAAACGCTGGTTGAACGCATCAGCCAATGCGTGTGCCTCTGCAGCCGGGTCAAGCTGCTTTTTCAACGCCGCCATAAAGGGCCTCCTTGAACGGAGCGGGGCCAAGGCGGCGGTAGGCGTCGAGGAATTTTTCGTCCTTGCTTGTGCGAAGGCCAAGATAGGTTTCAACAACCGTTTCAACCGCATCGGTGATCTCGTCAGAGGCGAAGCCGCGGCCGATGATTTCGCCGATAGAGGTGTTTTCGTCCGCCGAGCCGCCGAGGGTGAGCTGGTAGAGTTCTTCGCCCTTTTTCTCGACGCCCAGAATGCCGATGTGGCCGACATGGTGATGGCCGCAGGCATTGATGCAGCCGGAGATTTTCAGCTTCAATTCGCCGATGTCGCGCTGGCGGGCCAGGTCGGCAAAACGCTCGGAAATCTTCTGCGCCACCGGAATCGAACGGGCCGTTGCCAGGGCGCAATAGTCCATGCCCGGACAGGCGATGATGTCGGAAATCAGGTTTGAGTTGGACGTCGCAAGACCGGCAGGAACAAGCAGATCGTAAACCGTTTTCAGATCCGCCAGCGCCACGTGCGGCAGGATGATGTTCTGCTCATGGCTGACACGCAGCTCATCGGATGAAAACTGCGCGGCAATATCGGCCATCAGGTCCATCTGGTCGGCAGACGCATCGCCCGGAATGCCGCCGATGGGCTTGAGCGAAATTGTCACAGCGCGGTAGTCCGGATGCTTGTGGGCCACCGTGTTTTGGGCGACCCATGCCGCAAACCCGGCGTCTGACTTGCGGTCGGCCCCCAATTTGCCATGGCCTTCGGCCCGTTCTGACAAAACAGGCGGAGCAAAATAGGCTTCGATGGCACGGATGTCGGCCTCCGGCAATTTCAGCTCAGTGTCTTTGAGCGCTTCAAACTCGGTCTCGACAGCCAAGCGCAGTTCCTCGGTGCCCATCTCATGGACAAGGATCTTGATACGCGCCTTGTATTTGTTGTCGCGGCGGCCCTCCAGATTGTAGACGCGCAGGATCGCCGTGCAGTAGGCGAGCAAATCCACTTCCGGCAGAAAGCCGCGGATCTTCTTGGCGACCATCGGCGTGCGGCCCTGACCGCCGCCGACATAGACGGCAAAGCCAAGTTCGCCTTGCGCGTTTTTCAAAAGATGCAGGCCAATGTCATGCACCTGAATGGCGGCGCGGTCGCTCGGCGCGCCGGTCACGGCAATCTTGAATTTGCGCGGCAGGTAGGAAAATTCCGGATGGATCGACGACCATTGCCGCAGGATTTCCGAAGCCGGACGCGGATCGGCAACTTCGTCGGCAGCAACACCGGCGAAATGATCAGCCGTGACATTGCGGATGCAATTGCCGGAGGTTTGCAGCGCGTGCATCTCGACTTCTGCCAGTTCTTCCAGAACTTTCGGCATGTCTTTGAGCGCCGGCCAGTTGTACTGCAAGTTCTGCCT
>JBAVTG010000261.1:0-10316 GCA_049696015.1 Rhizobiaceae bacterium
TTGATCCAGTGGATTGCCGACGACATAGGTCTTGGTCAGCTTCACTGCACCCTCGACGAACTCATCATAGACTTTCTCATGCACATAGATGCGCTCAATGCCGCAGCAGCACTGGCCGGAATTGTAGAACGCGCCATCGACAAGCGTCTCAATCGCCGCATCGACATTGGCATCCGGCAGAACATAGGCCGGATCCTTTCCGCCAAGTTCCAAGCCCAGCGTCATGAACGTGCCCGCCGCCGCCTTTTCAATGGCGCGCCCGCCGGCAACAGAACCGGTAAAATTGCAATGGTCGATCTTGCCGGAACCCAAGAGCTCTTCTGTCTGGGCATGGTTCATCACGATATTCTGGAACAGTCCTTTGGGCAGCCCCGCCATCTCGAAGGCCTTGGCAAACCGCTCGCCAACCAGCAGCGTTTGTGCAGCATGTTTGAGGATCACCGAATTGCCGGCCATCAAGGCGGGGATGACGGTATTGATCGTCGTCAGGTACGGATAATTCCACGGCGCAATGACCAGAACGATGCCGAGCGGCACATGTTTGACGTAGCGGCGGAACGCACCGGAATCTTCCACCATCATCGGCGTCAGCGCATCTTCAGCGGCGCCGACGACGAACTTGGTCCGCTGTTCAACGCCACCCTTTTCGCCGCCATAGCGCACTGGACGGCCCATCTGCCACGCGATTTCGGTGGTGATATCGTCATTCATCGACAACAGCGCGTCGAGAAATTTCAGGCAGTATTTGCCGCGCTCGTCAAACGAGGTGAGCATCCACTTTTCCTGCGCCGCGCGGGAGGTCGCGATGACTGAGTCCAAAGCGCTGCCTGTGATGATTGGGCGCTCGGCATAGACCGAGCCGTCGATGGGGGAAATGAGTTTGACAGTATCGGGCATGGTGACCTCGAATTGAATTGATCGGAGAAGATTTCAGTACCGCTCAAACCCCCTATGAAGCTCCCAGTCGGTAATCCGCCGGTCATATTCGAACTGCTCCCACCGCGCGGTGTGAAGATAGTGCTCGACCATGTCATTACCGAGAGCTTCGCGCAGCATCTTGGACTTCTCCAGTGAGGTGATCGCTTCGCGCAAAGTCTTCGGGATTTCCGTCAGCGTGGCGCCGGCATAGGCATCGCCTTCGAACGGCTTTTGCAATTCAAGCTTTTCGTCAATGCCGGCAAGACCGGAAGCAATGAGGGCGGCGAAGGCGAGATAGGGGTTGAGGTCCGCGCCGCCGATGCGGCATTCCATGCGGATGCCCTTGGTGCCGCCGCCGCAAAGGCGAAAGCCCGCCGTGCGGTTGTCATCCGACCAGATGATCTTGGTCGGGGCGAAAGTGCCAACCTGGAAGCGCTTGTAGGAATTGATGTAGGGCGCAAGAAAATAGGTGAAGTCCTTGGCGTATTTCATCTGACCGGCAACCCAGCTGCGCATCAGGTCGGACATGCCGTATTCCTTCGACTTGTCGAGGAAAAGCGGCGTCTTGCCGTCAGCCGACCAGACGGAATTGTGGATGTGCGATGAATTGCCGGCGTGGTTGAAATTGTATTTGGCCATGAAGGTGATGGCCTTGCCCATATTGTGGGCGATTTCCTTGCAGCCGTTTTTCATGATCACATGATTGTCGGCCATGTCGAGCGCTTCGGCATAGCGCACATTGATCTCTTCCTGACCCGGACCCCATTCACCCTTGGAATTTTCCACGGGAATCCCAGCGCCGTTCAGCCCGTTGCGGATCGCGCGCATATAGGGCTCTTCCTTGGACGTGATCGAAATCACATAGTCGCCGATGTAGGGCGAAGCGGTGGCAAGATCCGACCACTTCTTGGCGCGGGCGCTGTCGTAGGTTTCCTCGAACAGGAAGAATTCCAGCTCAGAGGCGAAATAGGCCATCCAGCCACGTTCCTTAAGGCGCGCTATCTGCTTCTTGAGGATTCCGCGCGGCGAATGAGGCAGATCCTCGTGGTGATGGTGATCCTGCACGTCGGCAAGAACGAGTGCGGTCTTTTCGAGCCACGGAATGCGCCGCAGCGTCGCCATATCGGGCTTCATGACAAAGTCGCCATAGCCCTTGGACCATGACGCGGCCTGATATCCGGGCACCGGCTCCATATCGATGTCATTGGCAAGCAGATAGTTGCAGCCATGGGTTTCGTCGTAAGCCGTTTCGGCAAAGAACGAGGCGAGGAAGCGCTTGCCGATCAGCCGGCCCTGCATGTCGACAAGGCAGACCAGCACCGTGTCAATCTCGCCCGATGCAATATCATTTTGCAGCTGCTCGAAACTCAGATTACCGGCCATCTTTGCGCACTCGCTCTCGTTGTTTTCAACTTCAGAAATTCAAATGCGGCCGGCGCGAACCGGCCGCATTGCTTTGCCTCAATAATCAGCCGCGCTCGCCCACGGCAGCTTCGGCAGCGGCAATGGCAGCCGCGCGCTTCTTGATTTCCTCGCCAACCGGCGGGCCCTGGAACCGGCGGTTTTCAACACCGAACCAAAGGACAATAGCCAGCACAAGGAAGCCAAGAACGATCCAGAGAACCTTGTCGTTTGGCGGCTGAATGGCGATGTAGAAGATAATCGCCATGCCGATGATCGAGAACACGGTGACCAGTTTGTACAATCCTGCTCCCATGTTCCACGGGCCCGGATTTGGCCACTTGGCAGTGCCATAGGCCAACATGCCAAGCGTCAGCGGAACCGCGAACGACAGGAACAGGAACACCAGCGTCGAGTTGACGACGATAGTGTAAAGGTTCGTGCCGCCGATCGAGACATATTGCGCAGCAAAAACGTAGATGATCTCAAGGATCGCCGCCGTCCAGATTGCATTCACCGGTGTGCGGTATTTTGGTGAAACCGTCGCCAAGGCCTTGGAGCCGACTGGCATGCCATTATCACGCGAGAAGGCAAACAGCATGCGTGATGCCGAGGTGACGGTGGCAAGACCACACAGAAGCTGCGTGATCAGAATGCCGATGTAAATGGCGACCTTGAGCGGTGCGGGCAGGATCGCATTCATCGTGTCATAAAAAACCGTCCAGCCCTGCTTGGCGCCGGCTGCCATGTCCGGAATCGCCAGCATGATCGCGCAGATCATGATCCAGCCGATCAGTGAAGACCACAGCACCGAGGAGATGATGCCCTCTGGGACTGAGTGTGCCGCCTTGACCGTTTCCTCGGACGTATGCGCCGATGCGTCATAACCGGTGATCGTGTAAACCGGCAAAAGCAGGCAAAGCAGGAACAGATAGCCCATGTTTTCGGTCTGCGGGAACACGTTACCGCCGGCTTCACCGGAGTAGTTGGTAAAAGTCCACAGCCGCGAGAAGTCAAGCGCCGGAGCAAAATAGAGGCAAGCCAGCACCAGAACTGCGGTGGTCGCGAAGATGATATAACCGGAAATGTCGGTCAGAAACGTTGTGACCTTGATGCCCAGATGGTTGAAAAGCGCCTGGACAATTGTAACGAGCGCGACAAATGTCACGATATGCGCTGCAGACGTGTCCATTCCGACCATGGCGCCGAACGTGCCTTGGAAAAAGAATGCAGTGCCGATGTTGATGGCGCCCAGCACGGTGATCAGTCCGAGCAGGTTCAGCCATGCCGTCAGCCAGCCGGTGAACCGGTTGCCCAAAATGGATGCCCAATGATAGAGGCCGCCCGCAGTCGGAAAGGCCGATGCAATCTGCGCCATCGAAAGCGCAAACATGCCGGAAATGATGCAGCCGACGATCCAGCCAATGCCTGCGCCTGCGCCGCCGACAGATGAGATCGCCTGCGCGAACGAGTTGATGCCGCCTGACAGGATGCAGATGATGGAAAATGAAATGGCGAAGTTCGAAAACTTCGACATGCTTCGAGATAGCTCCTGGGCATAGCCCATGCCATGCAGGATTTTTACGTCCTCATGGTGGTCCTTGTCTGTGTAGTTGTCTTTTGACATGGAATATTCCCTCCGAACCTTGGTTCACCCTTTGGATATTTTTGCATGAACGGGCGCATTGCCCGCCCCCGTCTCTTTCAACTCCCGGAACGCTGCATCCGCAGCCTCCGACAGCAGATCACCCCACCGTGCTTGTTGTTCTTCTGTGGCGATTTCGTTGTTGCGCACCTCAATCATGACGGCGGGCAAGGAACGCGAACGCGCATGGCGCTCCAGCGTGTAAAAAACGCGGTCTTTCGGCGAATAGGGCTCGTTGATGCCGACCGTCAGGCCGGTGTGCTTCCGGAGATACGCGACCATGCCAAGCGCCCACTGTGAGTCGTCATCATGGATGATGCCGATTTCCCACGGACGATCAACACCGCGATAAACCGGATTGAAAGAATGGACAGCGATCAATCCCGGTCGCTGACCGCGAAACAGGCGCGGCGTCAGCGTTTCCTCGGTCAGATCATGAAAAGGCGTATAGAACCGCGCGATCCGCTCTTGCCTTTGCGCAGAAGTCAAATTGCAATTGCCGGGAACGGGCGTGCTTTCACTGAACGGCGCGATCAGGTCCGGCGCATCGAGCGGCCGGTTGCAGTCAACGAGCAGACGTGAGGCAAGCGAATGGACCAATGGCGCATCAAGACGGACGCTCATGCGGCTGGCAACACCAAGCGCGCCGGGATCCCAGGCAATGTGGCGAAGGAGATCGGCGGCCTCAAGACCGAGGCCGCCAAATTCGGCAGGCATGTGGTTGGATGCGTGATCACAAACGATCAGAAACGGACCCGCCCCATCGCGCCGGCTTACCGTAGCGGCGACGTTTGCACGCGGCAGACCTGTTTCCACAGCTCCCATGCCATCCTCCCGACCCTGTGTACCGTATGTTACGTTGTTTATTATTTCGGGTCGTGGTGTACGAATTGATACGGAAAAAACGCGCCTGTCAATTGACATCCGGTAAAAGGCAGCGCCCCATTTGGCAGAAGACGGAGGAGAGGAATGGACGAGAGCATTTCCGAGCGTATTTCCAATACGATTGACCAGCTGCCGGAACGCGAGCGGCGGGCGGCGCAGGCGCTTGTGTCCGATTATCCATTGGCCGGCTTGAGAACGGTAGCCGATTTTGCCACACGCGCCGGGGTCTCCTCGCCGACGATCTTGCGCTTTGTCGCCAAACTGGGCTTCCAGAACTACGCCGAATTCCAGTCGGCGCTGCAGATTGAAGTTGTTCAGCAGCTTCAATCGCCTCTGGCCCGCGCCGAGAAAAAGCCGCTCGCCAATGGTGATAATGATGCCGAGCCCTATGTCGATGCCATCATCGAAAATGTCCGGGAAACATTCCGCCACATCAGCAACACAGACTTCAACAAACTGGCTGCACTCATTGCCGATGGCAAACGTGTGTACCTGATCGGGGGCCGGTTTACAGACGCTGTTGCCCGCTACATGACCTCCCATCTTCGCCTCATCCGCAATGACGTCCAACATGTGGTCGGACAAGAGGCGAACTGGCGGGACCATCTGGTGGAGATGGGGCGCAAAGACGTGTTGCTTGTGTTTGACATCCGCCGCTACCAGGACAGTTTGCTTGAGTTTTCGACGGCCGCGGCCTCTGGCGGCACAAGCGTGATCCTGTTTACCGACCAGTGGCTGTCGCCAATCGCGCGGGTGGCACGCCATGTCGTGACGGCGCGGACTACTGTTCCTTCCGCCTGGGATTCGAACACTGCGCTTTTCGCCCTTGTCGAAGCGTTGACGGCGCGAGTGACCGCAAGGCTTGGCGACAAGGCAGCGTGGCGAATAGCCGAAGTGGAGCGGCTGAGGGGCACCAAGACCTAAACCGCTGCGGGTGCGCATCAGCCGTGCTTGACCATGACATGGCGCACAGCGGTGTAATCCTCCAACGCATACATCGACATGTCCTTGCCATAGCCGGACTGTTTCAAGCCGCCATGCGGCATTTCATTGACCAGCATGAAATGGGTGTTGATCCAGGTGCAGCCATAGCGCAGCTGAGCCGCTGTCGACATGGCGCGGGCGACATCCTTAGTCCAGACCGACGAGGCAAGGCCATAGTCACTGTCATTGGCCCATTTGACTGCATCATCGGCATCGTCAAATCTGGTGATTGATACCACAGGTCCAAACACTTCCCGCCGGACAATTTCATCGGACTGCAAAGCACCGGCCACCACGGTCGGCTCATAAAAGAATCCTGTGCCAGCAGTCTGCTTGCCACCGGTCGTGATCTCGATGTGCTTGTGCTCGGCGGCGCGTTCGACAAAGGACGCGACACGGTCGCGCTGCCGCTTGGAAATGAGCGGCCCGATCTCGTTTTCGGTGTCATCATCAGAATTGAATTTGATGGTGGAAACGGCGGACGAAAGGTCGGCAACCAAGCGATCATAGATCTTGGCGCCCGCATAAATGCGGCAAGCCGCGGTGCAATCCTGCCCGGCATTGTAGAAGCCGAAGGCGCGCAGGCCGCCGACAACTTCTTCAAGGTCTGCATCGTCGAAGACGATGACTGGCGCTTTGCCGCCCAATTCCAGATGGGTGCGTTTGACTGACTTTGCTGCTGCCTGCAGGACCTTCTTGCCGGTGGCGACATCGCCGGTGATCGACACCATGTTGATACCCGGATGGTTGATCAGCGCGTTGCCGACGCTGTCTCCGCGCCCGAGGATGACATTGACCACCCCTTCCGGCAAAATGTCGGAGAGGAGTCTCGCCATCTTCAAAGCTGTCAGCGGCGTCTGTTCAGACGGCTTGAACACCACGGTGTTGCCGCCGCCAATGGCTGGCGCAAGTTTCCAGGCCATCATCATCAGCGGGTAGTTCCACGGTGCGATCGAACCGACGACACCGATCGCATCGCGGCGGATCATGGATGTATGGCCCGGCAGATATTCGCCCGCCGCCTGCCCCGGCATGGTGCGCACTGCACCGGCAAAAAAGCGGTAGCAATCGACGATGGCCGGAATCTCATCATTGAGCACAGCATTGATCGGCTTGCCGCAGTTCATGGCTTCAAGTTTGGCAAACGCCTCGGCATCGCGCTCAATGGCATCAGCAATCTTGAGCAGATAATTCGACCTCTCCGACGGTGTGGTGCGCGACCATTTTACAAACGCGGTTTCTGCGGCAGCCACAGCCGCATCGATGTGCGCCTCCGAGGCTTCCGGCAATTCAAGGATCAGGCCGCCGGTTTTCGGGTTCAAGACCTGTTCGGCCTGTTCGGTGCCTTTGACGAATCTTGATCCGATCAGCATCTCGGTGTTGAAGTGAGCAGTCATGGGAAACCTCCTCCTGGAGTTATTTGCCTTGGCCCGCGACCTGATCGCCATCGCGGGTCAGGTAGAAGGCGGCGAGAATGGGAATAAGCGTAACGATGACCACAGCAATGGCGACCACATTAGTGACGGGGCGTTGTCTTGGCCGCACCAGTTCTTCCAGCATCCAGATCGGCAGCGTCTGCTGCTGACCAGCGGTAAAGGTGGTGACGATCACTTCATCGAACGACAGCGCAAACGCGAGCATTCCGCCCGCCAATAGTGCGGTTGAAATATTGGGCAGGATGACATGGCGGAAGGTCTGGAAACCGTCTGCGCCAAGATCCATCGATGCCTCAACCAGCGAACCGGAGACACGGCGGAACCGCGCGACGGCATTGTTGTAGACGACGACAATGCAGAATGTTGCATGGCCAAGAATGATCGTCCAAAACGAGAAGGGAATGTCAGCGATGCCGAAGGCGGCTCGCAGCGAAATGCCTGTGATGATGCCCGGCAGCGCAATTGGCAAAATCACCAAAAGCGAAATGGTCTCGCGTCCGAAAAACTTCGACCGCGACACCGCCGCCGCCAGCATGGTGCCGAGCAGCATGGCGATGACTGTGGCGATGCTGGCAACCTTGACGGAGAGCCACAGGGCTTCACGCACATCCGGGCGGTTCCAGGCAATGGCAAACCATTGCGTTGTCAAGCCGGGCGGCGGAAAGACATAGCTTTTGTCTTCGGTGGTGAAGGCATAAAGGAAGATCAATAAGATCGGCAGATGCATGAAGGCAAGGCCGCCTGCGGCAGCCAGTTTCAGCCAGAAAGGCGCTTGGCTTTCCTCGTCAGAGCGCATCGAACGCCCCCATCCGTTTGGCGACTGTCAAATAGACGCCCATGATGACAACCGGCACAACGGTCAGCGCGGCGGCAAGCGGAATATTGCCTGCGGTGCCTTGCTGTGCATAGACAGCCTGCCCGATGAACAGGCGCGAAGAACCGATGATTTGCGGGATGATATAGTCGCCCATAGTGAGCGAAAACGTGAAGATCGAGCCTGCCATGATACCGGGCAGCGCCAGCGGGAAAATCACATTGCGGAACGTCTGACCGGCATTGGCGCCAAGATCGGCTGACGCCTCGATGAGATTGCCCGGCACGCGTTCAAGCGAGGCTTGCACCGGCAGGATCATGAAAGGGATCCACACATAGACGAACACCAGAAACGTGCCGATGTAGGAAACCGAAAGCGAATTGCCGCCGATGACCGGAACGGCAAGCAAGGCATCCAGCAAAAAGGTCAGATGCAGCTTGGCAAATATCCAGGTGAGGATGCCCTCTTTGGCAAGGATTAGCTTCCAGGCGTAGACCTTGACAAGATAGCTCGACCACAGTGGCATCATCACGCCGAGATAAAACAGCGCCTTCCATTTACCCTTGGCATAGCGCGCGGCGAAATAGGCGATGGGAAAGGCCAGTATGGCACAGGCCACTGTGACCGCCGCCGACATCAAAAGCGTGCGCAGGATGATGTCGAGGTTGGACGGCGTGAACAGTTCGCCATAGGTCTTGAGCGTGAACTCGGGCACGACAAGGCCGGACATTTCGTCAATCGAATAAAAGCTCTGCCACAAAAGCGCGGCAAGCGAGCCAATATAGACGATGATCAACCAGCCGAGCGGCAGCGCAAGCAAAGACGCCAACAACAGCTTCGGCTGACGCCAGAGCCGGTCAGCCAAGCGCCCGAGTACGCCATTGTTAGCGTCATCAACAATCGCGTTCATACCTGATCCTCAAGCAGATGCAGCACGGATTTGTCGAACACCAGCTGAACCGTCGCACCGGCATCCGGCACCGGCTGGCCTGGTTCCAAAGTGCCGGCAATGCGCAGGCCGTTCGCCACGGTGATAATGCGTGTAACGCTGCCAAGAAAATGCGCGGCAACCATGCGCGCTTCGATTATTCCCTTGGTCTTTGTTGTTGCGAGTGTAACTTGCTCCGGGCGCAGGCTGGACCAGCGCCGTTGACCGGAAATTGTTTCTGTAAGGTCCGGCGACAGCACATTGGAAGAGCCAACAAAATCAGCCACAAATCTTGTGCGCGGACGGCTGTAAACATCTGCAGGTGAACCGGCTTGCACGATCTTGCCATCGTTGAACACCGCCACGCGATCAGCCATCGACAGCGCCTCACCCTGATCGTGGGTGACGAAAATGAAGGTGATGCCAAGCGACTTCTGCAGGGTTTTCAATTCTTCCTGCATTTGCTCGCGCAGCTTTAGATCGAGGGCGCCGAGCGGTTCGTCAAGCAGCAGCACGCGCGGCTTGTTGACCAGCGCCCGGGCAAGCGCCACGCGCTGGCGCTGGCCACCGGAAAGCTGTGATGGTTTTCGCCCGCCATAGCCGGGCAGCTTGACCATCGCCAAGGCATCTTCCGCAGCTTTGTGGCGCACCGTTCTATCGATGCCTTTGACCATCAACCCGTAGGCGACGTTGTCGAGGACGGTCAAATGCGGAAACAGCGCGTAATCCTGAAAAACCGTATTCACATTGCGCCGGTATGGCGGCACGCCTTCGGCGCGCTCGCCAAAAATCTCGATATGGCCGGAGGTCGGCTGTTCAAAGCCCGCGATCAGACGAAGGCAGGTTGTCTTGCCAGAGCCAGACGGACCAAGCATGGCGAAAAACTCGCCCTCGCCGATCTCAAGATCGACCGCATCCACGGCGCGCACGGCGCCGAAATGCCGCGAGACAGCATCAAATTTGACAGCAATGGTCATTGTATCGTCCTGAAATGGCAGCGGCGAACCTCCAAGATGCGCCGCCGCAAAAATTCGGGATGGCGAGTCAGCTGGGGTGGTTCTTCGAGAACCGGAGCGCAGCGTACAACAGTACGTGAGCACCGGAAGCGCAGAAGAACCGCACCAAATGGCCGCCAGCGCGGATTTTAACGCCCGCCGATGACGCCGATGTAATCGGAAACCCACCGATAATACGGCACGCACTTGTCGCCTTGTGTCGCGCATTTGGTCTGCGGGGTTTTCCAGAACTTGATTTGCTCGAACTTGTCGCCGCCATTGGCCGCACAGCCCGCGTCCGTGAGGAGCG
>JBAVTG010000262.1:0-3958 GCA_049696015.1 Rhizobiaceae bacterium
GCGCCGATGTTCCGTTCTTTTTTTCCCGAACCACGCCTTTTTTTCATATCTCTGGTCTTCTGGGCGGTCGTGTGCATCACCGGCTGGTACACAATAGGGCCGATGATCGCCGGTGGATTGGGTCTGCTGGACACCGGTGAGCCAGCCATCGGTCCCGAACGGTTTTGGTCGCCATCATTTCTGTGGTTCTACATCTATTACTGCGTTGCAGTCGGCCTCTTTGCCGCCTTCTGGTGGCAGCGTTCAAAACATGAATGGCTGGTCTGGTCGATCCTCGGCTCGGCGCTGATCCTGTTCATCACCTCGTTTCAGGTGCAGGTTTCTGTTGTCATCAACGATTGGTATGGCCCTTTTTATGACTTGATCCAAAAAGCATTGGCGGGCGGTGCGGCCGCAACGGGCGATGCCGCAGCAGGTGCGCCCAAGCCCGAACCAGTCACGTTGGTGCAGTTTTACAAAGAACTTTTCACCTTTGCCGGCATTGCTTTCATTGCCGTCGCTGTTGGCGTTTTGAACCGTTTTTTTGTCAGTCACTGGGTGTTCCGCTGGCGCACGGCGATGAACAATTATTACATGGCCAACTGGGGTAAACTGCGCAAGATCGAAGGCGCATCGCAGCGCGTCCAGGAAGATACGATGCGCTTCGCCTCGATCATGGAGGATCTCGGTGTTTCGTTCGTCGATTCCATTCTGACGCTGGTTGCATTCCTGCCCGTGCTTTGGAAATTGTCAGACTCGATTACCGAATTGCCGCTGTTCGGCGCGGTGCCGCATTCGCTGGTCTGGGTAGCGATTTTCTGGTCGCTGTTTGGCACGGTATTTCTCGCCATCATCGGCATCAAACTGCCGGGTCTCAACTTTGCGAACCAGCGCGTGGAAGCGTCCTATCGCAAGGAACTGGTGTACGGCGAAGACCACGTCGAACGCGCTGATCCACCGACGGTGAAGGAACTGTTTGCAGGCGTTCGCAAAAACTATTTCCGCCTCTATTTCCATTACATGTATTTCAACGTGGGTCGCATCATCTATCTGCAGACCGACAACATCTTCCCGTACATTGTGCTGGCGCCAACCATTGTGGCAGGTAAAATTACGCTTGGTGCCATGAATCAAATTCTCAACGCATTTGGCCAAGTCCGTGCATCGTTTCAGTTTTTGGTCAATTCATGGTCTACGATCGTTGAGTTGATGTCGGTCTACAAGCGCCTGCGCGCCTTTGAAGCGGTCATCGACGATGAACCGCTCCCCGAAATCGACCAGAAGTGGCTGGAAGAACAGGCCGCAGAGGCAGGGTGATCTGTCAGAAGCTGTCTTTGGCTGAAATGGCGCCAGACTTGACGTCTTTCAAAAGCCGGGTTGCGTAGTCGGCATAGGTCGTGCAGCGCACGTCTGAACGGGTGCAGACATTGCGGGCAAAGCGTTCTGCAGCGCGCCAGTAGGCGCCGCCGTTCATCAGGGTGAAATGCAGGCCGAACTGGACCGGGTTGCGCTTGCCTTTGTACTGCTCGTTGAAGTTCGCCATCAGCATGTCATAGGTCCGGCGCTCGAAATTGCCGTCTGTATCTGTTCGCTCGAAGCCGCCTGAATGGCGCACGAACAAATTGTAATCCATCGAGATGATCCGCCGTCCGCTCGGCCCTTCGGCAAGTGTCGGCAAGGCAAAACGGACGATGCCGGATTTGATCTTGGGGGCGGCAATGCCGCGCTCGACGGTGCTGGCATCATAGAGGTAGCCGCCGGATTTCAGGGCAGGTTCCAGCCCCGCTCCTACCGAAAGATAGGGCGCGCGAAAACCCTTCAGCGATTGATCGGCAAAGGCGCGCCAGCCGAAGGGTTCGCGCGGTTCGCCGTTGATCGACCAGGCATTGGCAAGGACTGTGCGGAACTGCTGCAGGTCGCTGGCATGATCGGCCGCAGACCAATGCTTGCCATCCAGGTGGCCGCAGGTGTGGCTGGCGATTTCGTGGCCGGACAGGTGCGCGCGCCAGATCAGATTGAGGCGCGCCGAAACGTCCGCCCGCGATTTGCCAACGCCGACATTGCTTTTGGGCCCGCCAGATGCGGGCGCGTCTAGCTTGCCCTTGTTTTCAGGCGACAGCAGGAAAGCGCAATTGAGAAAATAGGTGAAGGCCGCGCCGGTTTCCTCAGCCAGTTTGAGGCTGCGCTGCCACTGGGCGACATCATGCGCGCCGTCGAACGAAATCAGAACCGTCTGGACCGGTCTGGCCGGTTCAGCCTCAGACATAATCGTCGTGGCCGCAACGGTGGCAAGGGCAAGGATACAGATGCGCATGCAGCGCCGCTAGTGGCGCAATGTGGCGTCAATCGGGCCAGCTTGCCCCAACAGATGTCGTGGGCCATATTGGAACCAGTTGAAATTTCAGAAAGTTCCCCATGCTGACGCTTGTGATAGGCCTGATCTTGTTTCTCGGCATCCATTCCTTGCGCATTTTTGCGCCCGCTTTTCGCGAGAGCCAGATTGCGGCGCGCGGCGAGGGGGCTTGGAAGGGCATTTACACGATCATTTCCATCGCGGGCCTTGCCATGATGGTCTGGGGATTTGGCCAAGCGCGCCTGACCGCGCCGCTGCTTTACGAGTCTCCGGTGTTTATGAGGCACATCAATGCGACGCTGATGCTGATTGCATTCATCGTGCTGATGAGCGGTTATTTTCCGTCCGGCAAGATACGGGCCGCAGTCAGGCACCCGATGGTGACGGCCACAAAAATCTGGGCATTCGGCCATTTGCTGGCCAATGGGGATCTCGCATCGGTATTGCTGTTCGGCTCATTTCTCGTCTGGGGCGTGTTGACGCGCATCTCCTACAAGCGGCGCGGCGACCTCGGCGCCACGGTTGCAGGGCCGTTTGCCAACGATTTGATGCCGGTCGTTGCCGGCGCTGTGCTCTATGGTCTGTTCGTCTGGAAACTGCATGTTTGGCTGATCGGCGTGCCCGTGCTTTGAAATCGTCAAATTCAGGCCTGTTCGGCGGCGGTCTTTCCAGCTAGAAGGCCGCCAAACCGAATAATGACTGCAAGGATGTCACCGGACCATGTCTGACGACAGTTTCATCAAGGAAGTAAACGACGATCTGCGCTCCGACCAGTTCAAGTCGTTGTGGGAACGCTACGGCATCGTGCTGGCTGCTATTGCCATTTCAATCGTGCTGGCGACAGCGGGCTTCGAGGGCTGGAAATGGTGGCGCAACAATGAGGCGTCAAAATCCGGCGATTTGTTCCTGAATGCGCTTAACCTTGCCAAGGACCAAAAGCCGGATGAAGCGTTGAAGGCGCTCCAAGATCTGGAAAAGACCGGCTTTGGATCCTATCCGGTGCTGGCAAGGATGCGCGCGGCAACAGTGCTTGCCACCAAGGGCGATGCCAAGGGCGCGATGGACGCCTTTGACGCAATCAGCGCAGATGAAAGCCTAGATAGTGCCATCCGCGACATTGCCACGCTCCGCGCCGCGCTGTTAGCCGTGGACATTGGCACTTATGAAGATGTTGCCAAGCGCGCCGAGACGCTGTCTGCCGATGGCAATGCGATGCGCCACTCGGCCCGCGAGGCGCTTGGGCTGGCGGCATGGAAGGCCGGGAAGTTTGCCGAGGCGCAGGGTTTCTTCAAATCCATCGCTGACGATCAAGCCGCCCCGCGCAGCATTGCCGAACGCGCCGAACTGATGCTGTCGGTGATCACAGCCACCGGCAAAGTGCCAGCAAAAGCTGGAAGCTGACGGGCATATGGGATTCACCGTCGCCATCATCGGCCGGCCGAATGTCGGCAAATCAACGCTTTTCAACCGTCTGGTGGGAAAGAAGCTGGCGCTTGTCGATGATTTGCCGGGTGTGACCCGTGACCGGCGCATTCATGACGCCAAGCTCTATGACTTGTATTTCAAGGTGATCGACACAGCCGGCCTTGAAGAAGCGCCGGATGCATCGATGGAAGGGCGCATGCG
>JBAVTG010000263.1:0-6830 GCA_049696015.1 Rhizobiaceae bacterium
CTCCGACACCGGCCAGCGCGGATGGAAAAGTCAATTTGTCAGTGAAAAAACTGGTCGGAGTGATAGGATTCGAACCTACGACCCCCTCGTTCCGAACAAGGTACGCTACCAGGCTGCGCTACACTCCGAGACCAGAAGCGGCGTTATAGCTGTGCCACTTTTGACCTGCAAGGCCGAAATCGGATGATTTTCAGTTTGTTGGCGCTGGAAATCGCGGGGGCTTAATCTTTCTGGCACAACCTGATAAAGGCGGCGCGTGGCCAGTTATGCGTCCGGTGCGTGAACCGGCATTAAGTTGGTTGCATCGCATTCGTTGGACGGACCAGCCGTCTTTTCGAGAGTCCAGAATGGCCGCCTCCGGCCAATATCATCGCGGGTATTGCATTGAACGAAAAAATCCTCGGTTTTGTCATGAGCGGAGGCGTGGGTTCCCGTTTGTGGCCACTGTCTCGAGAAGACAATCCCAAGCAGTTTCATGCCCTGTCCGGGTCTGATTCCATGCTTGTCAAAACAGTCAAGCGCCTGGCCGCCCGCAAGGAAGGGCCGGCCAGCGTCAACCTGATCGCCGCAGAACGTCACGCCGAGCGGGTGCTGTTTGATCTGGAAGGCATTGATCTGCACGGCGGCAAGGGCATTTTTGAACCGCAAGGCCGCAATACCGCCGCTGCTGTCGCCGTTGCAGCGCAGGTCGCGCTTGCCGATGGCGATTGCCTTGCCCTCGTGGTTCCTTCTGACCATGAAATAACCACCACGGCCGAATTCTGGGAAACCGTCGAAGCTGGCGTTGCTGCAGCCCTGTCCGGCCGCATTGTCGTCTTCGGCATTCCACCGACCAGCCCCGATACGGGCTATGGATACATTCAGGCCAAAGGCGGCGAAGCTGGCCGTGCCGATCAGGACGTCTTGCGCTTTGTTGAAAAACCGGACCGTCAAAAAGCCGAATCCTATCTTGCGGCGGGCAATTACTATTGGAATGCCGGCATTTTCCTGTTTCGCGGTTCGGTCATGCGGGACGCATTTCTCGCCCACGCGCCCGATATCTGGCATGGTGTCGAACAGGCCATGGCAAACCGTGAGGACGACAAAACAGGTCTCTACCTGCCGGAAGCCGAGTATGCGGCCATTCGATCCGAATCCGTTGATGTCGCCATCATGGAAAAAATGGCGGCCATATCAGTCGTTCCCGCGCGCTTCCACTGGAGCGATCTGGGTTCATGGCAGTCGCTGCTCGACGTCAGCCCCACGGACGACAAGGGCAATGTGATCATTGGCGATGTTGTCGCTTTTGATTGTGAAAACAGCTACCTTCGCTCCGAAGGCCGGTTGCTGTCGGTCATCGGCCTGCGCGACATGGCCGTCGTCGCCACCCAGGACGCGACCTTTGTCGCGCCGGTCTCAAAAAGCCAGAATGTCAAACAAATCGTCGAACGGCTCGAAAAAGCCGGTCGCCTTGAAACACGCGTCACTCCAGTCCATGACCGGATGCCGGAAGCAGGTTCCCATGCCAAGCGCATCCGCCATTGGCTGTTTGAGGAAACACTGCCGCTTTGGTCAAGCGCTGGCGTCGACCGCGAAAATGGCGGCTTTTATGAAGCGCTGACATTTAATCGTGAACCGGTTTTGCGTGACAAACGCATGCGCACAACCGCCCGCCAGATCTATGCCTTTGGCGTTGCCCACGCCATGGGCTGGAAGGGTCCATCGCTCGACCTGATCGACCATGGCATCCGCTTCATCGAAAAGCATGGGCGCAGCGCCAATGGCGGCTGGGTGCGCGCGCTCCATTGCGACGGCAAAGTTGCTGACCCGGTTGAGGACGCCTATGACCAGTCCTGCGTCCTGCTTGCGCTAGCCTTTGCAAAAAAGGCAGGCCACCCGCGCGCCAACGCATTGGGCGAGGAGACATTTGCCTTCATAGACCGGCATCTATCAATTGATGGCGGCGCTTCATTCCGCGAAACGCCTGCCGGCGGCCTTCCGCGCCGGGCCAATCCGCATATGCATCTGCTTGAGGCGTTTCTGGCCTGGCACAAGGTCACCGGCGACAAGGCCTATCTCGACCGCGCCGCCAAGATCGCCGAACTCTTCGCCACCCGCTTCTTTGACACGGACGATTGGACGCTCGGCGAATATTTCGACAGCGACTGGAAACCGGCTTCCGGCGAAAAAGGCGATTGGACCGAACCTGGGCATCACTTCGAGTGGGCGTCGCTTTTGATCGATTACGCTGAAGCTTCGGGTCAGGAGAAATATTCCGTCTATGCCCGCAAACTCTACTCCAGCGCCATCGCCAACGGCCTCAACCGGGCCACTGGCTTGGCCTATGACGCCGTCTCGAAAGCCGGTGTGCCTTTGGTGCGCACCTCCCGCAGCTGGCCGCAGACAGAAGCGCTCAAGGCCGCTTTGGCGCTCGACCGATCGAGCGGCAGGGACATGAAGCCGGAAATCGAGGCGCGCGCTGCCCGGCTGTTCCGCTGGCATATCGAGCCTGCGCCCGAGGGGCTGTGGATCGACCTGATCGACGAAAAGGGCAGGGCCAAATCAGCCGATGTGCCCGCCAGCATTTTTTATCACCTTGTCTTCGCCCTGACTGAATATCTGGCAAGTCAAAAGGCGTGAGATGAACAAGATGACCAAGGATTTGCACGCATGAGCGTCGAGACGAACCTGATCGCCCGCCTGTTTCGCGAAAATTTTCATAAGCAGCGCAAGCTCTACTTCACCGCAATCGTCGCGATGATCTTCGTCGCGGTCACGACTGCGCTTTCGGCCTATGTGATGGGCGAGATCGTCAACGGCATGATGGTCAGCCGCGATCTGTCCCGCGTCTATCAGATTGCCATCTTTATTCTGGTGATCTTCCTTGTGAAGGGTTTTGCGTCCTACTTTCAAAGCCTCTATATGGCCAAAGCCGGCAACCGCATCATTGCCGAACAGCAGAGCAAGGTGTTCAGCTACGTTCTCTCGCAGGACGCCGCTTTCTTCCAGAAATACGCGTCTTCCGATTTCCTGACCCGCATCACGTACAATTCGCAGTCGGTGCGCCAGGTCATTGACATCATCGTCTCGTCGTTTGTCCGGGATCTGTTCACGCTGCTTGGCCTTATCGCCGTCATGATTCTTCAGCAGCCGTATCTATCGATCGGATCGCTGGCTTTTGGCCCGATCGCCTTTATCGGGCTGCGCATTCTTCTCAAGCGCGTACGCCACTACATGTCGCAGGAATTGCTCTCGATCACGGCAATGATCCACGTCGTGCAGGAAACGACCCGCGGCATCCGCATCGTCAAAGCCTTCAATCTGGAAGATACCTTGAAGATGCGCATGAACAAGACCGTGCTCGACATCGAGCGCCAGTCCAATCGATTGGCGCGGATGGAAGCTGCCACGTCGCCGATCATGGAAACGCTGGCGGGTATTGCCATTGCCGGCATGCTGGCGCTCAGCGGCGTCCTGGTGCTGCAATATGGCCAGTCGCCGGGCGAACTCATGTCCTTTATCACCGCCTTGCTGCTGGCCTATGAACCAGCCAAGCGTCTGGCGCGCATGCGCGTGACCATTGAGGGCGGCATGGTCGGTGTGAAGGGCATGTTTGCCATGCTCGACCACCCGATCACGCTTGTCGAAAAATGGGATGCGAAAAACCTCGTTGTCAAAAAGGGCGACATTCGTTTCAATTCGGTCGGCTTCTCCTATGTCGACACAGTGCCCATTCTGGACGCTGTCAGCGTTTTGTTTGCGGCTGGAAAAACCACGGCGATTGTTGGTCCCTCGGGCGCGGGCAAGTCCACCATGATCAATCTGATCATGCGCCTCTATGACCCGGAATCCGGGCATGTATCCATCGACGGATTTGATCTGAAAGATCTAACCTTTCAATCCCTGCGCCAACACATAGCCTACGTTGGCCAAGAAGCGTTCCTGTTCACCGGCACCGTCCGTTACAATATCGGCCTTGGCAGGCAGGACGCGAGCGAGGACGAGATCATTGCCGCCGCCAAAGCCGCCAACGCCCATGATTTCATCATGGAGCTGGAGAATGGGTACGACACCGATGTCGGCGAGGCCGGCGGCAGGCTGTCAGGCGGCCAGCGTCAGCGCGTCACCATCGCCCGTGCCTTCTTGCGCAACGCGCCGATCCTGATCCTTGATGAGCCGACCAGCGCGCTCGATTCCGAATCCGACGCGCTGATTGGCGAGGCGCTGGATAAGCTCTCCAAAGGCCGCACCACCATCATCGTCGCCCACAGATTGTCGACAATCTCCGGTGCCGACCATGTCATTGTGCTCGATCACGGCAAACTGGTCGAGCAGGGCACGCCGGCAGAGCTTTTCAAGAAGAACGGCCGGTTCCAGAAGCTGTTCGCTTCGCAAGCGCTGCAACTGGTTGATTCTTGAAAATTCGTTCGAAATCCCTGTGAATCCGTTGGCGGGCGAAGCTGGCAATGTTGCAAAGCCCGCCAAACCAGTGGCACATGATCTGCCTTTCCAAAGCCCTGATTTGGCTTTAGCAGCTGCTTTTGAAGTAACAGGAATTGAACCTGAATGACTGCCATTGAAGTCTTGGAACGTGAAGCAAAGAACCTCTATGCGCGGCTGCAATCAGGGACTTTAAGTGAGAGCGATATCCTTCCCGTTGCGCAAGCCCGGTTTGAAGATCAGGGCAGGTCCGGATATCTGGCAGTCATTCGCAACGACGTGGACGAATACAAAAAGCATTTTGCCTCCCATATGGAGCCGCTGTCCCCTTTCAGAATTTTCAGCGAGGACTCGACGATTCTCGACGTCGGCGCACACTGGGGCTACAGCGTCGTCGGCATGCGCCATCAAGGGGCAAAAGCCAATATCCTGTCGATAGAGGCACTGCCGCAAAATGCCATTGAGTTGGCGTCCTTGAAAGAAGTTGAGCATGGAAAGTATGATTATCTCCAAGTCGCCGCGACCGAAGAGGCTTGTGAACTCAACTTCTATCTTCCGGCAGTCAACGGCGTGGCTGTCGCTGGACTGAACTCGACGGGTGGAACCCTGAACGACTATTTTGCAAGCCATCTGGCCAGCTTGACTACGACATACCTTGCAAAAGAAGGCGAGCCGGACCGCTTGCAGGTGATTGTCCACAAGGTGGCAGGCCTTCCAATCGATACGATTGTCAAGGACCGCGGCATTGCCGATCAAGTCGTTGCCATCAAGATGGATGTCGAGGGCCATGAAGCGCCGGCATTGCGTGGCGCGCGCAATTTGATTGCCCGTCAATTGCCGCTTGTCATGATCGAAGAAGCCAACCGCAATCCCGGTGTTGTCGCCGAAATGACGTCACAGGGATACGACCACTACGAATTGCAAAACCGCAAATTTGTGAAGGTCAACGAGTATTCCTGGGCAAACGACGGCTACTGGCTCCATCCGCAGCGGCTGGAGTTCTATCGCCAATCCGGCTTGATGGCTTGATTGAGCCGCAATGCCATCCCCGGATTCATTGATCGCCGACGCGAAAAGCCTCTACACTCGAATGCAATCGGGCACCCTGCGCCCGGACGATATCTTGTCAGGATGGTGGGCAAAATACCGCAAAGACGGCGAAATTCTTCCAAAGCTTCGGCGGGACATCAATCTGTTCAACGTCAAATTCCCCGGCTTTATCGGCGCCTATTCACCGTTCCGCATCTTTGACGAAAAATCGGCCGTTCTCGATGTCGGCGCCCATTGGGGCTACAGCGTCGTGGCCATGCGCCACCAAGGGCTGAAATCAAGAATTCATTCGATTGAAGCCTTGCCGCAAAACACGCGGGAACTTGCAAGGCTCAGGAAGGTTGAAGACGGCCGCTATGATTTCACCCAGGTCGCGGCCACTGAAACGCCTTGCCAGCTGACATTCTACATCCCGGCCATCAATGGCGTGGCAGTCACGGGTCTGAATTCGACTGGCGGCACACTATTGGATTATTACGCCGGGCTTTTGGCCAGCTTGGTTCAAACCTACCCGGCAAAAAAAGGCCGCCCGAACCGGTTTCAGCTCATTGTTGTGAAAGTCGCCGGCAGGCCGATTGATCACATCGTCGATGATCTGAAACTGGCAGATTCAATCGTCGCCATCAAAATGGACGTTGAAGGCCATGAAGCGCCAGCCCTTCGCGGCGCTCGCCGCCTTTTAGGCCGCGAAAAGCCAATGCTGATGGTCGAAGGAGCCAACCGCGATGCCGGCGTCGAGACCGAAATGAGATCGCACGGGTACCAGCACCATGAGTTGCGCGACAGCCTTCTCCACCTTCACGAAGACATCTCAATGGCGCAAGACGGCTATTGGCTCCATCCAAAACACTTCGAATTCTACCGCCAGTCGGGCCTGATGGCCTGACGACGACCCATCAATACGGGCTCGCCACATCACCGGTCTCGACATAGATCGTCTTCAACTGGCTATAAACCCTGAGCGCCTCGATCGAATTTTCGCGCCCGATGCCGGATTTGCGGAAGCCGCCAAAGGCGATTTCGGACGGCGCCAGATTGTAGTTGTTGATCCAGCAGGACCCTGCCTTGATTTGTCCAATCACACGGTGCGCCCGCGCGATGTCGCGGGTGAACACGCCGGCTGAAAGGCCGAACTCGGTGTCATTGGCCCTCATGATCACTTCGTCATCGTCATCGAACACGAGGATCGAGGCAACCGGCCCGAAAATTTCCTCGCGGGCAATCCGCATGTCATCAGTGACACCAGTGAACACAGTCGGCTCGATCCATGCGCCGTCTTCAAAGCCCTGCAGGGCGGGGATGCCGCCGCCGTATGCGAGCGTCGCGCCTTCAGCCTTGCCGATGTCGATATAGCCCTTCAC
>JBAVTG010000264.1:0-5016 GCA_049696015.1 Rhizobiaceae bacterium
GCGGTCGAACAGCGAAACGATACGCTCTTTCAGCGCCGCCTCGTCCCAGCGGCCATAGGGAAAGCCGGCATCATCGGCAACGTAGATGAAGCGCCGGTCCGGCATCAGAATGCGGGCTTCGCGCAAGACCGAAAGGCCGCCGATGCCGCTATCGAAAAAGAGGACGGGTTTGTTATGCATTGTCTTCAGGCCCTTCCGGCGCAGCGGGTGCGGGTTTGCGCTCCCTGCCCTCCGGCGCTTTCGACCCCTTGGGCCATTGGCGCGAATAATGGTCGAACGAGGTGACGATGCCGCGCAGCATGCGGATTTCGGTTTCAGTGAGCTCCGCGCGCATCAACAGCGAGCGCAGATTGAAGCTCATCACTTCTTTCTTTTGCGGCGGACGGAAATAGCCGCGCGCATCGAGCGCCTCTTCGAGCTGTTCGAACAGGCCAACGGTGTGTTCCTTGGCGGCGGGAACGAACTGCGGCCCGGAAAATGCAGTGGCGGTTTCATCCGCAAGGCTGGTCTTCATCCACTCGTAGGACATGAGCAGCACCGCCTGTGCAATGTTGAGCGAGGCGAAGGCGGGATTGACCGGGAAGGTGACGATGGCGTCGGACAGGCTGATTTCCTCATTGTTGAGGCCCCAGCGCTCGCGGCCGAACAGGATGCCGGTCGCCTGATCTGCAGAATCGCGGGTGCGCAGTTCGCGCGCCGCCTCGACCGGACCCAGCACGGGCTTGTAGCCGTCGCGGTCGCGCGCAGTGGTCGCCAAAACGAAGTTGAGATCGGCAATCGCCGACGGCAGATCGTCGAACACCGTGACGCCGGTGATCACGTGGTCGGCCTTGGCGGCGGCGCGCTCGGCCTTTTCGTTGGGCCAGCCCTCGCGCGGATTGACGAGGCGAAGGTTCGACAGGCCAAAATTGGCCATCGCCCGGGCGACCATGCCGATGTTTTCACCCAGCTGCGGCTCGCACAGGATGATCACCGGACCGCCGGTGATCAGTTTGCGGTTTTGGCTCGTCCGTCCCATGAAATGCTGCGCCCTGTTGCCGGAAATCCGCTGCGGGTTTAGCCTGTTTGCCTCAACCTGCGAAGGGGCAATCCCATGACAGACATGCTCCCAAGACTCCACGCCCGATTGGACCCGCTGGGCGCCCGGCCGGTTAAAATGTTCGGCGGCACATGCTTCATGCTGAACGGCAACATGCTGGCGGGCACGTCGAAGCGCGGGTTGCTGGTGCGGGTGGGCAAGGATTTCGATGCAACAGCCGCGCCGCCTTCCACCGCAATGGAGATGGGCGGCAAGCCGATGGCGGGATACCGTTATGTGGACGAGAATGCCGATGACGGCGCATTCGTGTTCTGGATGGATGCGGCCATTGCATTCAATCGGACGCTTCCGCCGAAGTGAGAGCGCCGTCGGGCGTGCGGCGATTTGGCGGTGGCCCGAGCGTGGGGAAGCGCTACATGTGGCTTGTTGATCACTGACAGTGTCCGGAGACCATCATGGACTTCACCGATCCCGTCCTTCTTGCGCGCATGCAGTTCGCCTTCACGATCGGCTTTCACATCATTTTCCCGGCCTTTACCATCGGGCTGGCCAGTTTCCTGGCCGTTCTGAACGGGATGCACCGGCTGACGGGCAATCAGACCTATCTTGACGTCTTCGACTATTGGAAGCGCATCTTTGCCATCACCTTCGGCATGGGCGTCGTCTCCGGCATCGTCATGAGCTACCAGTTCGGCACGAACTGGAGCGTCTTCGCCGACAAGACCGGCCCGGTGCTGGGCCCCTTGATGGGATATGAAGTGCTGACCGCGTTCTTTCTCGAAGCGGGGTTCCTCGGCGTCATGCTGTTCGGCCGCGAAAAAGTCGGGCCGGGATTGCACCTTTTCGCTACCATCATGGTGGCCGTCGGCACATTCATTTCCTCATTCTGGATATTGGCCGTCAACAGCTGGATGCAGACGCCTGCAGGCTACGCGGTCAATGACGCCGGGCAGTTTGTGGTCACGAGTTGGCTGGAGGTTATCTTCAACCCCTCCTTCCCCTACCGGCTCGCGCATATGGTGCTGGCGGCCTATTTGACAACCGCTTTTGTCGTCGGCGCGGTCGGGGCCTGGCATCTTCTCAAGAAGCAGGAAAACCCGGCAGCGCGGGTCATGTTCTCCATGGCGATGTGGATGGCGGCAATCGTCGCGCCGATTCAGATCGCTGCGGGCGATTTGCACGGTCTCAACACACTGGAACACCAGCCGCGCAAGATCGCGGCCATGGAAGGGCATTTTGAAACGCAGCGCGGCGCGCCATTGGTTCTGTTTGGCATACCCAACTCAAAAGACGAACGCATCGACTACAAGATCGAGATTCCAAAGCTTGGCAGCCTGATCCTGACGCACAGTCTGGATGGAGAGATCAAAGGACTCAAAGAATGGGCCAAGGAAGACCGGCCGCCGGTCGGGCCTGTGTTCTGGGCGTTTCGCATCATGGTTGGCATTGGCTTTGCAATGATGGGTTTGGGCGTATGGAGCCTGTGGCTTCGCTATCGCGGCGCACTCCACCAATCACCATGGATGCACCGAGCCGCAGTCCTCATGGGGCCATCCGGTTTCATCGCACTGCTCGCCGGCTGGACCGTCACGGAAGTCGGCCGCCAGCCGTTCACGGTTTACGGCCTCTTGCGCACGTCTGAGTCTTCGTCGGCCATCGACGCCGCCGCCGTCGGCTCGTCTCTGATCGCTTTCATTGCGGTCTATTTCGTTCTGTTCGGGTCCGGCATTTTCTACATTTTCCGCGAGATGGCCAAGACGCCCGAACGCAACGAGGAAGGCTTGCCGACCGACGAGCCGATCCGCGCGGCAGGCATTACGCCTGCAATCGAACTGGCTGTGGAATAGGAGGCGGTGATGGTGATTGATTACCCGTTCATCTGGGCAGGGCTGATCGCCTTTGCGGTGCTGGCCTATGTCATTCTCGACGGCTTCGACCTTGGCATCGGCATTCTCTTCCCGTTCTTCAAGGCAGAGAAAGACCGCGACATGATGATGAACTCGGTCGCGCCAGTCTGGGATGGCAATGAGACATGGCTGGTGCTGGGCGGCGGCGGGCTTTATGCCGTCTTCCCCCTCGCCTACGCGATCATCATGCCGGCGCTTTACGCACCGATCATCCTGATGCTTCTGGCGCTGGTGTTTCGCGGCGTAGCCTTCGAGTTCCGCTGGAAAACCAAACGCGGCAAGTTCCTGTGGGACTGGGCATTTGCCGGCGGATCCCTCTTGGCGACGTTTGCGCAAGGCATTGCGCTTGGCGCGCTGGTGCAAGGCATTCCGGTGGTTGGCCGGGCCTATGGCGGCGGCTGGTGGAACTGGCTGACGCCGTTCAGCCTGACGACGGGCGCCGCGCTCGTTCTCGGCTACGCGCTGCTCGGCGCAGGCTGGCTGATTTACAAGACGGAAGGCAGCCTGCAAGACCGGGCCTTTCAAACGGCAAAGATCACAGGCGCCGCGACAATCGCCCTGATCGGCATCGTCAGCCTGTGGACGCCGTTTCTCAATCCGGATTTCATGGGCCGCTGGTTCACATTTCCGCAAGTCTTATACACGGCGCCGGTCCCCTTGCTGGTGCTCGGTTGCGCGTGGCTTCTTTACACCGGCATCCAACAGCGCCGTGAGCTGCAGCCCTTCCTCGCATCGCTCGCACTGTTCGTGCTTTGCTACATCGGGCTCGGCATCTCTTTCTATCCCTACATCGTGCCCTTTTCGGTCACCATCTGGCAGGCCGCGGGGCCGGAGAATTCGCTGAAGTTTCTGCTGGCAGGCACAGTGATCCTGGTGCCAATGATCCTGGCCTACACTGCGTGGAGCTATTGGGTGTTTCGCGGCAAGATTTCGCCGGAGGGCGGGTATCATTAACGCGCGGAACTCCAAGCGGTCACGCGCCCTCTGGTTTGCCGTCATCTGGCTTGCCAGCGTGGCGGCACTGAGTGTGGTGGCATATGCGATCCGCGCCATGTTGACGCCGTGAATGTTCATGGGCACGCGCCAAAAGCATGACTTTGCCTCGTCGTAAACCGGTGATATAGGGTCGCGCAAAGGTCGTTCGGCCTTCTCCGGCTCCAAGTTTCAAAGGAAAATCATGGCCAAGATCAAGGTAGCAAACCCTGTCGTTGACCTCGACGGCGACGAGATGACCCGCATCATCTGGGACTTCATCAAGGCAAAGTTGATCCACCCCTACCTTGACCTCGACATCGAATATTACGACCTGTCGGTTGAAAACCGCGATGCGACCGCCGATCAAGTGACGATTGATGCGGCCAACGCCATCAAGAAGCATGGCGTGGGCATCAAATGCGCGACGATTACGCCGGACGAGCAGCGCGTTGAAGAATTCAAACTGAAGAAGATGTGGAAATCGCCGAACGGCACAATCCGCAACATTCTGGGCGGCGTGATTTTCCGCGAGCCGATCATCTGCACCAACGTGCCACGGCTGGTGCCGGGCTGGACCAAGCCGATTGTCGTTGGCCGCCATGCGTTCGGCGATCAATACCGCGCCACGGATTTCCGCTTTCCCGGCAAGGGCAAACTGTCGATCAAGTTTGTCGGCGAAGACGGCGCTGTGATCGAGCACGAAGTCTATGACGCGCCAGGCGCTGGCGTTGCAATGGCCATGTACAATCTCGACGATTCGATCCGCGATTTCGCCCGCGCTTCGCTGAACTATGGCCTGCTGCGCAGCTATCCGGTGTATCTGTCGACCAAGAACACGATTTTGAAAGCCTATGACGGCCGCTTCAAGGACATTTTCGAAGAAATCTACAAGGCCGAATTCGAAGCGGCGTTCAAGGAAAAGAAGATTTTCTACGAACACCGCCTGATCGACGACATGGTGGCCTCGGCGCTGAAATGGTCCGGCGGCTATGTCTGGGCAACCAAGAATTACGACGGCGATGTGCAGTCCGACATCGTGGCGCAGGGCTTCGGCTCGCTTGGCCTGATGACCTCGGTGCTGATGACGCCGGACGG
>JBAVTG010000265.1:0-2034 GCA_049696015.1 Rhizobiaceae bacterium
GCGGGGAGCAACCATGATCAGGCTGGTGCGCGGGTTTCGGTCCATGGTCGGTCTCTTTCGACAACGGAGTTGGCCAGAATGACGAGTTTTCGGGCGACAGCGATGACGGCGGTGAGATGATGTTTTCCGCGTGCGCGCAAGTTGAGATATGTGGCTTTGAGGTCTTTGTTCCAGCGTGTGGCGCAGAAGGCCGCCATGAACAGGCTTTTGCGCAGGCGCTGGCGTCCGCCCGCCACACAACGTTTTCTGCTTTTAGCGCCGCTGTCATTGTCGTAAGGGGCGACGCCCGCAAGGGCGGCGGCCTGTTCGCGCGAGAGGCTGCCGATTTCGGGCAGGCGCACCAGAAGCGCCAGCGCCGAACGCTCGCCGATGCCCTTGATGGAGACGATGAGCTTGAGCTTTCCGGCAAGACCCGCATTGGCGCGGATGGTCTTGACCAGCAGCGCCAGCTCGGCGCTGCGGCGTGCTTCCAGCCGCTTGATGTCAGCCATCTGGGCGCGCCTTATGCGCGGGTCACGGCTTGCCTCCAGCATGGTCTTGAGCGTAGCAGTTCTGTCCTCCAATTGCTCGATATAGGTCAGATGGCCGGCCAGACCATCCAGTTTCTCATCGGGCAGCTTCGGCAGTTCGCTCTGGCTTGCGGTGAACTGAGCAATCAAGAGCGCGTCCAGCCGGTCGTTCTTGGCGCGCTGCAGACGGCTTTTGCCAAAAGCCCTGATCTGCCCCGGCTGGAAGCGCGCCGCCGCAACGGAGCCTTTGCGCAAATGCGCCAGAAGCCGCCATTCATAGCCGCCCGACGCTTCAAAGCCGATGCGCGCCACCTTGTGTTCGGCCACAAACCGGTCGAGCGCCGCAAGGCCTTCGTCCGTATAAGCCACCGTCACATGCTGGCCGCCAGGGAACAGCCCGATATCAAGCTTGTCCTTGGCAACATCGATTCCAGCAGAACATATGATAAGATCAGTCATCTTCTTGGATCCCCGTCTTGGATACGAACCAGGTTGTTCCAGCAACCATCCGGGCCGAAAGAAGATGCCCGTGGCGATCCAGCTCCCCACAGCCCAAAAGGCTCGAGAGGTAACGATCCGTCCACAAGCAGCCGGAGGGGGTGGCCGCCCCTTCCGGCAACCAATAAATATCACAGTTCAATCATCCAAGAGTTCCCGTTCGGTTGCGGCTGTCTTGGATGTGAGTGTTTCGAGCGTTGTGAAGTGGGCGGAGCGCATGCGTGCGACGGGGAGTGTTGCGGCAGGTCCGATGCATGGCCACCGCCCCCGGATTCTCGTGCCACACCGCGACTTTTTGATTGCGCGCATGGCGGATGGACGGGGCTTCACCTTACGCGGCCTTGTGGCCGAGCTTTCGGAACGGGGCGTCAAGGTTGACTACCGGACAGTGTGGAATTTTGTTGATGCCGAGGGGCTGAGCTTCAAAAAAAGCGTTCTGCCAGCAGAGCAAAACCGGCCTGACATTGCCCGCCGCCGGGCGCGATGGAAGAAGTACCAGGGCCGGATTGACCCGTCGCGGCTCGTGTTCATTGATGGTGAGGCGGAAAAGCAATCGATCCAGTGAATCGATTGCCTGCCGAACGGGACCAAGACCAACATGGCGCCGCTGCGCGGATGGTGCAGGGTTGGCGAAAGGCTCAATGCCAAGGTTCCGCATGGGCACTGGAAAACCATGACCTTCCTTGCGGCCCTGCGGCATGACCGCATCGACGCGCCGTGTGTTTTTGACGGGCCGGTCAACGGCGAGGCCTTCCTGGCCTATGTCGGCCAAATCCTTGTTCCAACGCTCAAGCCCGGTGATATCGTCGTCATGGACAATCTCGGCTCGCACAAGGGAGCGGCCGTGCGGGCGGCAATCCGTGCAGTCGGCGCAAGGCTTTTGTTCCTGCCGCCCTACAGCCCGGATCTCAACCCAATCGAACAGGTCTTCTCAAAACTCAAACATCTCATGCGCAAAGCCGCAGAGCGAACCGTCGAGGCAACATGGAAACGTATCGCAGCACTGCTCGACTGCTTCAAACCCGAC
>JBAVTG010000266.1:0-20808 GCA_049696015.1 Rhizobiaceae bacterium
GGCATTGCCGCGCGCGTCACCAAGGAAGCATTCCTGTTCTTCGGCGTCGCCTGCCTGATCTATCTCCTGCTCGCGATCATCTCGTCCTATTTCATCAACATCATCAGTGACTGGGCTTCAAAAAGCGAGGCCGCGCGATGAGCACCGTGCAAGCCCGAATTGACAGGCCGTCCCCGCCGCCAAAACCCTGGACACGCGAGCGCATGATCGGCTGGGCGCTCGTCGGCATATGGGTGCTGCTGTTCATCAGCCTTGCACTCTGGATGATCGCCGGCTGGAACCCAGACCTCTTTGACAGATATTACCCCAAATATGTCAGCGGCCTGATTGTCACGCTCAAGCTTGTCGCCGCCTCGATTATTTTGGGTGCGCTGCTGTCCTTTCCGCTTGCCATGATGCGCATGTCAAAGAACAGGATCATCAATGGCATCGCCTACGCCTACGTCTATTTCTTCCGCGGCACGCCGCTCTTGGCTCAGACTTTCCTGATCTATTACGGGCTTGGCGAGTTCCGCCCGCAGCTGGAATCCGTTGGCCTGTGGGCCTTTTTCAAAGATGCATGGAACTGCGGCGTGTTTGCCTTCACGCTGAACACCGCCGCCTATCAGGCCGAAATCCTGCGCGGCGCCATCATCAGCGTCGCCCCCGGCCAGTGGGAAGGCGCGGCCTCGCTTGGCCTGCCCAAGTGGATCACGTTCTTCAAAGTCATCCTGCCGCAAGCACTGGTCGTGGCATTGCGCCCTTATGGCAATGAAATCATCCTGATGATCAAGGGATCAGCCGTAGTCGCCATCATTACAGTCTATGATCTGATGGGCGAAACCCGCCGCGCCTACGCCCGCTCATTTGATTTCCAGACCTACATCTGGGCGGCATTTATCTATCTCATCATTGTCGAGATGATCCGCAATCTTTGGGACGCGATGGAAAAGCGGCTGACACGCTATCTGGTCCGCTAGTCGACTGAACTGGCCAGGCAGCCGGCGGGGGAACACCGGCTGCCTGTATGCGGCAAGGAATGGTCGTCAGTTGCCGCTTTCCGAAACGATGACAATTTTGCCCTCAGTATCGAGATTATAATATTGGGTGATGGTCCTGCCATCGCGGACCACAACGCGCTTTTTCAGTTTTTCGCCAATAGAACTTGTCGGGTTCATATCGGTAACGGTCGGGAACTGACCAAGCGGCATGGAGTTGAGATCAATTGTCTGCGCGCCGGCAACGGAAGCCGAGGCGATCAATGCGGACAAGGTGACGAGTGCAATCTTTTTCATGACAGTTTTCCTTTGGATACCCGGACGGATTTCCGGGTTTTCGCGGCACCGCGCTGTTGGTGTCGTTTGACCCCCTTGATATGATTGATCGCGCTAGATAGTTTAATACTGAGATTTTCGATATGACTTATGCTCATTGGGAATGAACATGGATATGGATTCCGCCTTCCGCGTCTTCGTGCGCGTCGCTGAAACCGAGAGCTTTTCACTCGCCGCCAAGCAGCTGGGTCTGGGACAGCCCGCCGTATCCAAGCAGATTTCGACGCTTGAAAACCAGCTTGGCGCGCGCCTCCTGCACCGCACAACACGGTCGATCACCTTGACCGACGAAGGCCGCGAGTTCCTAGGTCACGCGCGCCACGCTGTTGCCGCGACAGACTTCGCGCTTGAGCGCGTTCAACGCGTCAAAGGCAAGGCCAGCGGCCTGATGCGTCTGTCGTGCCAGACCGGGCTTGGCCGCATGGAAGTTGTGCCGCGGTTGCCGGACATTCTGGCAAATTTTCCGGACCTTGATATCGACCTGTCGCTGCATGACAGCTGGCCCAATCTGGTCGAACAGGGTATCGACCTGCGCATCCATGTTGGCGAGGTCGAAGACGAAACAGTCATCGCCCAGTTGATCGGCCACAAGCCGATATGGCTGTTCGCTTCGCAATCCTATGTTGACAAATATGGCGCGCCAAAAACACCGGACGATCTGGTCAATCACCAGATCATTCGCTTTAACGGCACCGGCATCAGGCGGCGCTGGGACTTTACCAAGGATGGCAAAACCCAGTCGCTGGATCTGAAGCCGCGCATCAGCATCAACAATCTCGATGCCTTGTGTGAAGCGGTTGGCGCCGGTGTCGGCATTTCGAGCGGCCCGGTCTGGTGGTTCGACAACTCTCTCGGCAAATGCGCCGTCGTGCGCCTCCTGCCCGATTATGACATGGGCGCCGTCCCGCTCTACGCCGCCTATCCGAGCCGCCGGTTTGTCCCCCAGAAAGTCCGGATTTTCATCGACTATTTCAAGGACGAATACCGCAAGTATGAGGAGCTGCACCGAAACTGCGACGTGTGCTGAAGGCAAAGCCGAGCGCCTGACCCTTGGATTAGCTTGCATCAGTATCCAGTTGAATTGACTCCATGATTTCTACGTCGCGATTGCGCCCGTGCCCTCGAAATGGCATTGAATTGGCTTGGTGCAACAAAGGAACTCCATCATGGCAAAAGTTGCCTTCCTCGGCCTCGGAGTCATGGGTTATCCGATGGCCGCCCATTTGAAGAACAAGGGCGGCCATGACGTCACGGTCTATAACCGCACCGCCGCAAAAGCCGAAAAATGGGTGGCGCAACATGGCGGCGCGATGGCATTGACGCCGGCAGAAGCCGCAAGAGACCAGGATTTTGTCTTCGCCTGCGTCGGCAATGACGCAGATCTTCGCCAGGTCACGCTCGGCCAAAACGGCGCGCTCGCCAACATGAAAAAGGGCTCTGTCTTCGTTGACCACACCACTGCCTCCGCTGAAGTTGCCCGCGAGCTTGATTTGGCAGCCAAGGCGCTTGGTCTCGGATTTGTCGATGCGCCGGTTTCCGGCGGACAGGCAGGCGCGGAAAATGGGGTGCTGACCGTCATGTGCGGCGGCGATGAAGCGACCTTTGACACTGCCAAGCCCGTCATCGAATCCTATGCCCGCATGATCGGCCGGATGGGTCCGGCAGGCGCCGGCCAGCTTGCCAAGATGGTCAACCAGATCTGCATTGCGGGTCTCGTTCAAGGCCTTGCCGAAGGCATCCACTTCGCCAAGAAGGCGGGCCTTGAAGTGGAACCGCTGATCGCCGTCCTCGCCAAGGGCGCCGCCGGTTCCTGGCAAATGGAAAACCGCCACAAGACCATGAATATCAGCAAGTTCGACTTCGGCTTTGCCGTGGACTGGATGCGCAAGGACCTCGGCATCTGCCTCGCCGAAGCCAGCCGCAACGGCGCAACGCTTCCGGTTACGGCCCTTGTCGACCAGTTCTACGGCGAAGTCCAGAAACTTGGCGGCAACCGCTGGGATACGTCGAGCTTGTTGGCGCGGCTGGAGAAGTGAGCGGTGGACACGCTCTCCCCTGTTTCAACTGCCGCTGAAATCATCAGACACTTGAAATCGATCGGCTCGGAAGAAAACCGGCAGGGGATGAAGCGCTATGGCATAAGGATCGACCGGGCGTTGGGAATTACCCACGGCGTCCAGCGCGACATTGCGCGGCGCATCAAGCGCAACCATGAGCGCGCATTCGAACTGTGGAACAGCGGCATCACGGAGGCGCAATTTATCGCCTCGCTTACCGCCGATCCCAATCAATTTACAGCCAACGACGCGCGGCGCTGGGCGGCGGAGTTCGATTCATGGGACATTGTCGACGGCGTGGCCGATCTGTTCGCCAACTGCGAAGCTTGGCGAAGCCTGATTGATGAATTTGCCGCCGACGAGCGCGAATTTGTCCGCCGTGCCGCGTTTGCGATGATGGCCTGGGCCACGGTTCACCGCAAGAAAGAACCAGATTCGACCATTGCGGGCTTCCTTCCGCTCATTCGCCAACATGCCGCTGACCCGCGCAATTTTGTCTGGAAAGCTGTCAGCTGGGCGCTGCGCTCGATCGGCAAGCGCTCGATGGAATTGAACAAATCCGCAACAGACTTGGCGCACGAGCTGGCTGGCTCGCCAGACAAAACCACACGCCGCATCAGCAAGGACGCTTTGCGCGAACTGACCGCTCAAAAAACCCGCGACGCCATCGAAAAACGTGAAGCGAACCGGGCAAAAAAGGCACGCTGATCAGTCCTCAGGAAGAGCTTCCCGAATCCTTGTCGAGCACCATGTAATCCAATGGCAGCTGCGTCGTGTACTTGATCTGCTCCATTGCAAACACCGAAGACACATCGCGGATTTCGATTTTCGCGATCATCCGCTTGTAGAACGCGTCGTAGGCGGCAATGTCCGGCACCACGACCTTGAGCAGATAGTCCACGTCGCCCGACATGCGATAAAACTCAACCACCTCGGGGAACTCGGTCACAACTTCCGAAAAACGTTTCAGCCACTCAATATTGTGGGCGCTGGTGCGGATCGAGGCGAAAACCGTCACCTTGGTGTTGACCTTTTCCGGATCCAGCACTGCCACCCGGCGCTTGATGACGCCGTCTTCTTCCAGTTTCTGGATGCGCCGCCAGCACGGCGTTGTCGACAGGCCAACCTTCTTGGCGATGTCGGCAACAGCCAGCGTTGCATCTTCCTGCAGCAGGCGGAGAATCTTGCGGTCGAGGCGGTCCATCACAGGCTCCGGTGAAATGATTTTCTGCAATATCGGCACAAAGACGGTTCTGGCAAGATATTTCTGCTTCAATAGCCCGATATCTGAAACATGGTTTCAAGATACGTGGGATTTGACTGCCTCCTGCAAAACCGGCAGCAGTTCAGTTTCGAACCATGGGTTGCGCTTGAGCCAGCCGGAATTGCGCCAGGATGGGTGTGGCAAAGCGAACACCGGCGGCGTTCGTTTGGCGTGCGCGCGCCAATCGAGAACCATGCGGGAAACAGTCGAAAACGTTTCGGAACCCAGATGCCAGCGCTGCGCATGGCCGCCGATTGCGATGATCAGATCCACCTGCGGCATCAGCGCCATCAGTTGCTTGCGCCAAGCAGGCGCACACTCCTTGCGCGGCGGCAAATCGCCGCCATGCCGATCCAGTCCGGGAAAGCAAAACCCCATCGGCGCAATCGCAAACAGGCGCTGATCGTAAAACTGCTCCGGCGTCACGCCAAGCCAAGCCCGCAGCCGATCGCCGGACGGATCGGTGAACGGCTTGCCTGAAGCATGCACCCGCGTGCCCGGCGCCTGCCCTGCAATCAGGATGCGCGCCCGAGAGGAGGGAACCAGGACCGGCCGCGGTTCATGAGGCAGCGGTTCGCCCAATGGACGTTCGACGCAAATACGGCAGGCGCGGATATGTGCTGTCAACCTCGCCAGGGCGGCGGTATCGCTCATGCCTGCGCGGACGGCCGTGCCGATATCATCGCCCGCCACCGCAATACGTTCGTCAGCTCTTCCGGGACAGTGACCCGTGCCAATTTCATGAAGTCCATGGCAACAAATCCGGTGATATCAGCAATGGAAAATTCGTCCCCGGCAGCATATTCGCTGCTGGCCAAATGCGCGTCGAACAGGCGCAGAAAGTCAAGAATTTTCGGCTTGTTCGCCTCGCCCCATGCCGGCACCTGCGGCACCTCCCACTCCTTCATCGCCGGATGGATGTGGCGGAAAGCGGCGGCGACCGCGTAAAAATAATTCAACTCCAATCGCCGGTTCCACATTTCGACTTGCGCTTTGCCAACCGCGCCGCGCCCGAACAGCGCTGGTTCCGGCTGGAGTTCCTCGAAATAGCGGCAGATGGCAACAGATTCGGTCAGGATCGTGCCATCGTCCAGCTCCAGCACCGGCAGGCGCTGCAATGGATTGCGGCTGGAAATCTCGTCCGTCTTGTGCCCCATCGCTCCCATATCGACAGGCACAAGTGGCACCTCAATGCCTTTTTCCGCCAAAAACATCCGCACCCGCCGCGGATTGGGCGCACGTCCGCCGTCAAAAAGCTTCATCGTCTCGCTCCCTTTGGTCTCTATTCAATCCCAATCGCCCGGCGAAGGAAAGCAGACACTTTGTGCCAGAAGTCATGCGGGGCGTCCTGCGCCGCCGATGCTGCTTCATGTGTCTTGCGCCACTGTGCCGGACGCACGAACTCGCCTTGCCACAAGCCAAGCCCGGTCTCGCGCGCGGCACTCTCTTCGGCAAAATATTGGCCATAGGCAACAGCCCAGCCGGAAGCGACCATTTCCCGGTTCAACTCGGTCTTGCCCGCCGTGCAAGTGCCAAGAAACCGGCCATAGAAGTCGGTTTGCCAGCCATTGCACCGCACCGGGCCGCCGGCAGACAGCGCCGCAAGCTTCTTTCGCGCCTCACGGCCGCAATTGTACAGGCCGGTTTTGCCTGCGCAGGTCTGGTTGTATTCCGGCGCGTCAATGCCCTCCAGCCGTATGCGCTGGCCGCCAAGCTCGATTGTGTCGCCATCGGCAACCACCGCCCTGCCCTGATGGCTGACATTCTCGATCTGGCCATAGCGGACAATGGCAAACACCAATGAAGCGAAAAACAGCAGTGTCACTGCCCAATCCAGCACGTGGTTGCGCCGCTGAACTGTGCGGTAGCGTCGGCGCTGCCAGGCCATCAATTTTCACTATCTGCCATAAAGGAACTGTTCATTAATCATGCCGCACTAGACTTTGTTGACCATAGAACAACGGGATCGTCCAGCAAGTCCAACTCCATGCAGCCGGTGCGTTCGGGTATTGCCGACAAGAACATTGTTGACCGCAGAAAGCGCCCCCGCAATCCGGGTGTGGCGCAAACGATCCGGCGCACCCGTGACAAGCTGAACGAAGGCGCTCCGGCCGATTTCACTGCCGATCTGCTCAAGCTCCACGCCCATACAATGGTGGCGCTGACGCCAGCCGTGCCGCTGGTGCTGCTGTGCGTTGCCGGTGTCGCAATGTTGGCGGGATTTGGCACGCAATCCATGATATGGGCCGCAATTGCTGCCTTGTCCTATGGGCTACTCGGCTTTTTGGCGCGCCGGCTGGAAAAGACCATTGCCGCAGACATCGACGTCGGGCGATGGTCGAACAAACTCCTGGGCGCGCATGTGATCGCCGGCCTCTGCTGGGCATGGTTTGCCACATTTGATTGCGATGCCTGCGGGCAAACCCAATCCAGCGTTGTTCAGGCCGTCATTCTGCTGCTCGCCATGGCCTCAACCGCCATTGTCACCGCTACGCTCAAGCGCGCATTGCTGTTGTCATTCAGCCTGCCAGTTGCCACCTATGCCGCCTTCACCGCCAACTTCCGCGACCCCTCGCAAATCGCCATGGTCGTCACGCTATGCGCCGGTGTGGTCTTCTTTTCCTTCCTCGGCAGCTTCATGCACCAGACCGCACGCGAAAGCCTGGCCTACCAATCCGAAAAGGATGCTCTGATCGCCGAATTGCATATCGCCAAGTCCATGTCCGATGAAGCGCGGTCCCGCGCTGAAGAAGCAAACCTTGCCAAATCGCGCTTCCTCGCCTCGATGAGCCACGAGTTGCGCACACCGCTCAACGCCATTTTGGGCTTCTCGGAGGTCATGTCCAATGAGGTTTTGGGGCCGATGGAGAACCCGACTTACAAGGAATATGCCAAGGATATCAATGATTCCGGTCAGCATCTTCTCGATCTGATCAATGAAATCCTTGACCTGTCACGCGTTGAAGCGGGCCGCCACTCGCTGCAGGAAGAGGTGGTCCGGCTGGACGAAATCGCCGAAGATGCGGTGCATCTGGTCACTCTCAAGGCCAAATCCAAGGACATCCGCATTCATTCCAAGATCGAAGACAATCTGCCGCCGATCTGGGCTGATGAGCGCTCGGTGCGCCAGATCATGCTCAACCTGTTGTCCAACGCCGTCAAATTCACGCCAAGCGGCGGCGAGATCCATGTGCTGATCGGCTGGACCAGCGGCGGCGGGCAATATGTCTCGGTCAAGGACAACGGGCCGGGCATTGCGGCGGATGAAATTCCGGTGGTGCTCTCCGCTTTTGGCCAAGGCTCGATTGCCATCAAGAATGCCGAACAGGGAACCGGCCTTGGCCTGCCGATCGTGCAGGCGCTGGTCACTCTGCATGGCGGCAAGTTCGACCTGCGCTCCAAATTGCGCGAAGGCACCGAAGCGCTGGCCTTCTTTCCGCGCGAACGGGTGCTCAAAGCCAGGGCCAAAATGGAGGAAGCAGGTCTGTTGCCAGTCGATCCGGTCAAGAAGTTCGGGTGAAAATCACGCCTTGTCGGTGACACCCGCCTCGCCGAACGTTGCCATGCCCGAGTGACAAAGCGCAGCAGCTTTGACGATGCCTGCAGCAAGTGCAGCGCCCGTCCCCTCGCCAAGCCGCATGCCCAGATCAAGCAATGCGGTCTTGCCCATTCTCTCAAGCGCAAGCCGGTGCGCCTTTTCTGCCGAGACATGGCCGAACAGGCAATGGTCAAGTGCTGTCGCATTGGCTGCCAGCAGCACTGCCGCAGCAGAGGTGGCAACAAATCCATCGACAATGACTGGCACTTTTTGCATGCGGGCAGCAAGGATCGCCCCCGCCATCGCCGCAATTTCGCGCCCTCCAAGCCGGCGCAGCAATTCAAGCGGATCCTTCAGATGAGCACTGTGCAGCGCTACAGCCTGGCGGACCGCATCAGACTTGCGCTTCTGCCCGGCCCCATCTGCGCCGGTGCCAGAACCTACCCAATCCTCGGCGTTGCCGCCGTAGAGTCCATGGAAGATCGCAGCGGCAATTGTGGTGTTGCCGATGCCCATCTCGCCGATGCAGAGTAAATCCGTGCCGCCGGCAATGGCTTCCATGCCAAATGCCATGGTCGCCGCGCAGGCTTTCTCGTCCAGCGCTGCTTCCTCGGTGATATCACGTGTCGGATGGTCCAGAGCCAGATCAAACACTTTCAGGCCAAGATCGTTGGCAATGCAGATCTGGTTGATCGCAGCGCCGCCTGCGGCAAAGTTGGCCACCATCTGCACTGTCACTTCGCTCGGATAGGGCGATACGCCTTTTGCGGTCACACCGTGATTGCCGGCAAAAACCGCAACGAGTGGCCGTGTCACTGCCGGCTTGTGTTTGCCGGACCATGCCGCGAGCCACTCGGCAATGCCTTCCAATTTGCCAAGCGCGCCAGGCGGCTTGGTCAAAAACGGGTCGCGCTTGCGCACTGCTGCGATTGCAGCCTCGTCCGGACCCGGCAGATTGGCAAGAAGCGCGCGAAAATCGTCAAATGGCAGGCCGGTTGTCATTGATTATCCTATCAGTGGAAAGGCGGGAGGACATTTCCTATAAGGATTCGGCATCGCCGCGCAAAGCACAGGTGCGACGCGAGTGGCCGCATTCGGCAGGGAGACAGCGATGGACGCCAATTGGGAGACGCTGCCGCGCGATATCATGCGCGCGCTGGGGTTTTTGACCAGACTGCCCATCCCGGCAAAATGGTTCGAGGGCGATGACGGAAAACTGTCTGTAACCGCGCGGGCGTTTCCAACCGCTGCAGCGCTTTCGACTATCCCTTCGGCGCTTGTGCTAATCGCAGGAACAATCCTCGACTTGCCGGTATTGCTGAGCGCAGCCATCGCCGTCGCTGTTTCAATTGCCATTGGCGGCGCGCTGCATGAAGACGGATTGGCCGATACTGCTGATGGCTTCTTTGGTGGCTTTGAAAAGGACCGTCGGCTTGAAATCATGAAGGATTCGCGCATCGGCGCCTTTGGCGCGATGGCGATGATGCTGGCCCTTGTGATCAAGGTCATTGCGCTGGCGGCAATACTGCAGGCCGGATTATGGGCCGCCATTGCCGCAATGGCCGCTGCTGCCGCAGCCGGACGCACGGCCCTTGTCTGGCACTGGAGCGACCTTCCCAGCGCTCGCGCTGACGGCACGGCCGACAAGGCCGGGCAGCCGACGGAAGATGCAAGTGTCTTTGCGCTTGTTTCAGGATTGGCCATTGCGGCAGTGCTTGCCTTCCTGTTTCGCGGGATCGCTCCAATGCTGGCCGCCGCCGCCCTCGCCATTGGCGCAACCATGATGTTTCGTTCCCTTTGCGCAACAAAGATTGGCGGCCACACTGGCGATACGCTCGGCGCGGCCGCCATTCTGGCTGAGCTCGGCTTGCTGGCCGGGCTTGCCAGCGGCCTTTGACATCACCATGTTGGCGCAATGACCATCGAATCCCCCTGCATCCTTGTCTGTTCAATCGATATGGCAACCGGATATTGCTTCGGCTGCGGGCGCACGCGCGACGAAATCGGCGGCTGGATGACTATGACATCGCCCGAGCGCCGCGCGGTCATGGAAATCTTGCCGGCGCGCATGGAAACCATTGAGCGCAAGCCAAGGCGTGAAACCCGCCGCCAGCGCATGGCGCGCGAAAAGGCTTGAGACGATGAACCGCATATTCACCCTGCTCATTGCCGCTCTCATCGGCACATTCGCGCTCGTCTGGTTCAATCGCGACAGCGGCTTCACCTTCGGCTTGACCAATGATGATTTCGTCCGGGCGATGTCGCTGGTCCTGCTTCTTGCAGCGGTCGGGTTCCGTGCCATCAGTGGCGGCAATTTGGGCGCAACGGCGCGCAACTTGTCGATCTGGGGCATCATCGCGCTCGGCTTTGTGACCGCATATCAATATCGGTTCGAATTGCAGGACGTGGCCAGCCGCGTCACGCTTGGCCTGGTTCCATCCCGCCCGCAATCCATGATCGATGCCAGTGGAGCAAAAATCATGGCAATCGAAAAATCCGCGTCCGGCCATTTCGAGATCGATGCCGCAGTCAACGGCGGCGATGTCAAATTTCTGATCGACACCGGCGCCTCCGGCATAGTGCTGACCCTGCCCGATGCCGAAGCTGCCGGGATTGATGTCTCGCAGCTCAGCTATTCCGTGCCTGTTTCCACTGCCAACGGCATGACCCTGTCGGCTCCGGCCCGCGTCGGTGAAATCATTGTCGGCGACATCGTCCGGCGCGACCTGCCGGTGCTCATCTCAGAGCGGGGGCAACTTGACCAAAGCCTTCTCGGCATGGATTTTCTCAACACACTGTCCGGCTTTTCGGTCGAGCGCGACCGGTTGACGCTGAAGGACTGACAGTTCCCGGGCGGCGGACAATCTTCTCTCGCATGCCAGGATGAATTTCGTGTAGAGTGCAAATCCCGACTTGCGGCAAACAGATCAAGCATTGCTGCCGAGAGACATTAAATGTCGGAACGTGACGCTTTGCCTGCCCGAATGTTGCTGAGAAATGGCGCTTTGTTGATCATTCCTCCGTCGGTCATCACATTCGGTCTTTGGGGTGTATTGCCACCTGCCTACAGCCCTGGCCTGTTCTGGACGGGGATACCCGCGTGGCTGGGACTGCTCGAAAACCTGTTTCGCATTTTGGTCTTTGCACTTCCGGGAATTCTCTATTTTGGGAAAAGCGAAGCTGGCCAATCCTTTGGTTGGGTCTTGTATGCTGGCGGTATCGCGGCCTATCTGGGCAGTTACCTGCTGGAGATCATGCTTCCGCAGAGTGGATGGAGCCAAAGCCTGATCGGGTTTACCGCGCCAGCTTGGTCTGCCGCATTTTGGCTTGCGGGCATTGGACTAACCTGTGCGCGCAGCTGGCTTGCGATTCCTTGGCATCGGGCCATTTATCTATTCGTGGCGCTCTGTTTTTTGATATTTCACGTTGGGCATACGGGGCTGGTGTACTTCAACACAACTCGTTGACCGCATGACGGCAACGGGTTTTGGACACGTGCGCGCAGATCAGATCAGCGTCCAGACAAACCGCGCTGCAACAACCAACAGATAGCATCCAAGCAGCATCTCCAGCCGACGCTTCGGCATTGCATGCGCGGCCTTCACTCCGTAGGGGGTCACAAAAATCGACAAGGGAATGATCAGTGCCACCGTCATCCAGTTGACAAAGCCGGTCGAAAACGGCGGCAGGCCCGCCCTGCCCCAGCCGGCGATGACATAGCCGATGAAGCCGGGGATAGCGATCAGCACGCCGACACCGGCCGATGTCGCCACCGCCTGATGGATCGGGCGGCTGTAAGATGTCATGAACGTGTTGTTCAACACGCCGCCGCCGATGCCCATCAAGGTCGACAAAAACCCGATGCCAACGCCAACGCCTGCCTTGACCGGGTTTCTCGGCAGATCCGCGCCAAGCCGCCAATCATCCCGTCCAGACAGGAGTTTGAACGCAATCAGGACGCAGATCACCGAAAAAACCGCCCGCAATGTGCCGCTCGACATGTAGGCGGCAGCTGCAGTGGCCAAGAGCGCCCCGGCAGGAACAGCCACCAACCAACCGCGCAACAGGCTCTCATCAACAACCTTGTGACTGCGGTGCGCCATGAATGAACGCAGCGAGGTGACAACGACGATGGCCAGCGACGAGCCGACCGACAGATGCATCTTGACTTCATCCGGCACGCCGATCGCGCCAAAAACCTGAAAAAACGCCGGCACCAGCACCGTGCCGCCGCCGATACCGAACAAGCCGGCGAGAAATCCGGCGACCGCGCCAGCCACCACCAGCAGCACGGCAAACTCAAACAGCAAGACCGAATCCACACCCGCCATGATTTCTTCCCCAAGGGAAATTCCCGTATTGTCAAATATCTTGCGCAAGCAGAAGGTTCGCGCTGTCACCCGAGCGTCATAGTCGTGTGATTAACATGAAATGTGCCAAAGTCCGCCGTCACCCGCATTGGCATATTTACTGCAATTCGGCCATCCCCCGCCCGATTGCAAACGATTGGCCGGTCACTGGTGACCGGCCTTTTCTTTGCCTACTCGGCAGCGAGCGCAGGCCGCAAGACCGCCTCATAGGCCCGCAGCAGAATTTCAGGGCTTGCGCCGGGCCGATTTGCCTCATCCGACAGGATTTGCCGAAAGCGCCGGGCTCCGGGCCGGCCATGAAACAGACCTACCATGTGGCGCGTGACATGCGACAACCGCCCGCCCGACGCAATGTGACGGCCTGCATAGGCGGCCATGGCGGAGATCACATCACCGATATCCGGCTCAGGCTCTTGCGAGCCAAAGAACAGCCGGTCCGCCTTCAACAATTGCAGCGGATCATGATAGGCCGCGCGGCCAAGCATGACCCCATCCACATGAGCGCAGTGGGCCAAACCGTCTTCAACCGATGCAATGCCGCCATTGATGCCAATGAACCTGTCCGGCAAGCGCTGCTTGAGGCGGTAAACCCGGTCGTAAGTCAGTGGTGGAATGTCGCGGTTTTCCTTCGGGCTGAGGCCTTGCAGCCAGGCCTTGCGCGCATGCACCCACAAGGCATCGCATCCAGACGCAAACACCGCATCCGCCAAATCGTCCAGCGCCTGCTCCTCATCCTGGTCATCAACGCCCAGCCGGCATTTGACCGTGACCGGCACGTCAACTGCTGACTTCATTGCCGCCACGCAATCTGCCACCAGCTGCGGCGTTTGCATAAGGCACGCGCCAAATGTGCCAGATTGCACCCGGTCGGAGGGGCAGCCAACATTCAGGTTGATTTCATCATAGCCGAACGACGCGCCAATCCGCGCCGCTTCAGCAAGCTTGACCGGATCTGACCCGCCAAGCTGCAACGCCACCGGATGCTCGCTCGCATCAAACCCGAGCAATCGTTCGCGCAGACCATGGATCGCCGCATCGGCAACCACCATTTCGGTATAAAGCAGCGCGTGCCGCGTCAGCTGCCGGTGAAAAAACCGGCAATGCCGATCCGTCCAGTCCATCATCGGCGCGATGGACAGTCGGGGCATCTGATCACGATAAAGGCGCGGGCGGCTCGTCATCGCGCTGCGATAGCGCCGACAAGGGCCTTTTGTCAAAAGATCGATGTCGCCAGGCCGCAGGCAGTGGCTTGCCTGCATGGTTCACACGACACTGGCGTTAAGTCTCGTGCGGGCGGAAATGCCAAGACCGCAAGCGCCCCTGAAGATTCTTGCCGAAGCGATGGATTGCCCACTTGTGCCCCATCGTTTGCCGGTGCAAGCCTTTTCGCTCACATGCAGCGCCCGGGCCGCGGCAAGTAAAGGGTTGACTCCATGAAAATTCCGCCGCGTGAATTGGCAGCTGGCCAGCGGTCTCAAGTCTGGATCCACAGCCTTGAAACGGGCCAAAATTCGCTGCTCCTGGAAACTGACAGTCATTTGCTGGAAGCCCCGAACTGGACTTTGCAAGGCGACGCGCTGATCCTTAATGGAGCCGGTGTTCTTTGGCGCTTGTCCATTGAAGATCCGATTCTCCAGCACATAGAAATCACAAATGTCCCGCCGCTGAACAATGATCACGTTCTCGACCCGGACGGGAAGCACATCTACTTGTCGGCATTCGACGATTGGCAGCTTTACCGGGCGCCGCTCAGTGGCGGGCCTGCGGTCCGAATCACGGGGAAAGAAGGCCCGGGAGGGCTTTTCCATTTCCTGCATGGCGTGTCGCCGGATGCAAAACGCCTTGCCTTCGTTGGCGTTGAAGCCGAGGAAAACGCAGGATCACTCCGCTTCATCACAGCCGAGATTTACACAATCAAATCTGACGGAACCGATTACCGCCAGATCACCAGCGGCGGCGCTCCCGCCGACGGGCCGGAATACAGCCCAGACGGCGAATGGCTCTATTTCAACACGGAGACTTTCTCGGGCAATGCCCAGATCGCACGCATGCATCCAGATGGAACAGATCTGACCCGGCTGACATTCTCCGAGACGGTCGACTGGTTTCCGCATTTTTCGCCTGATGGACGCGCCGCCGTTTATTTGGCCTATCCGCCGGGCACCAAGGGACATCCGGCTAACCTTTGGGTAGAACTGATGCTGGTGCGCGATGGACGATGGAAAGACCCGGTTCGCGCCGCCCGGCTATTCGGCGGGCAAGGGACGATCAATGTGAACAGCTGGTCGCCTGACAACCGGCATTTCGCTTATGTCGCCTATCCGGTTGAATAGGCCAAAACCACACGATGGAGGCGTTGACGGAACGTCAGGGTCCTGCACAGCCGGTTTTGTCAAAAGATCGACAGCGCCGCAACGCCTGCTGCAATGATGCCAATCGAAACAATCTTGCCCAATCCAAGCGGTTCGCCCAGGAATATCCAAGCCGCAACCGCCGTCAATGGCAGCACAACGGCAGACCAGGCCATCATCACCGACAACGGTATTTTGGTCAGCGCCGAATACCAGCACACAACGAAAGAAACAATCAGCGCAACTGCAAGCCAGATCAGCGGGTCGGCGAAGAGCTGCCTGTAGGACCCGCCAGACGCTGTCACAGGATCAAGCCGCGCCTTGATGATCACCTGCGATGCAGTTGAGGCAATGAACCCCGCAAACATCATTGCCCAGGCCAGTTTTTCGCTCAGCATCATCAGCTCCTGTTTGTGGCCAATACGTGCGTTTTCGTGGAGTGGATCAAGGGCGCGCCGTCCGCCGTTCTGCGAGTGCCAGAAACAGCCCAGCCGCAATGATGATGGCGCTGCCGATCAGCATTCGCATTGTCGGCAAATCACCGAAAAACAGGAAACCCAGTCCGGCGGCCCATACCAGCGCCGAATACTCGTAAGGCGCGACAAAACTGGGTGGCGCAAGCCGGTAGGCCTCGGCGTAGGCGTAAAAGCAAATGAAAGTCATGACGCCGATAAGGCCGATCACCATGCCGTCGCGCATGGTGGGCATCGCCCAGCCACGCGTGAGAAACGCAAGGCTTGGATGAACGTCAGTGGCAAACGCGCCGCCGCCGAATACAACCGCGACAAGCCCCGAAACAGCCAGAAAACTCAGTGCCGCATAAAATGCGGTCACCATTGGCGGCAGCGATCGGTCAACCCGTCGCGTCAGCAGATTTCCAAGCGCATAGAAAAAAGACGCTGTGAGCGGCAAGAGCGAGGCCCAATCGAACAAGGCCGCAGTCGGGCGCAACATGACTGCAACGCCGACAAATCCCGCCGCTGCCGCAAGCCAGCGCCATGCCGGCACATGTTCGCGCAGCACAGTGCCCGACAGCACCACCACAATGAGCGGTAAGGCAAAATACAACGACACCGCGTCGGCCATCGTCATGGCTGCCAGGCCGAGATAAAAGCACATGCTGCCGAGCCCCAGAAACAGACCGCGGGCCACCAGCACCGGCGCAAAAGTCCCCTTGAGCACACCCCGCCCGTGCCGCCAGAACAGCCACCCGGCCGTCAACACAAGACCGATGGCCGTGCGCAATGTTTGCATCTGGTGAAACGGATAGGCACCGCTCAACTGCTTGAGAAATGCGTCCTGGATATTGCCCAGGCCGATGCCGATAAGCAGCACAAGCACCGCAAAAACCTTGCGGTCAGGATGCGCCACGGCAATCGGCACGGCGGCTTGGCTCATTTGCCTTTCCAGACCGGATCGCGCTTCTCGGCGAAAGCCCTGAAGCCCTCAAGATTGTCCTCGGAGCCATAAAGCGCGTCAACTGTCGCCAGCTTGCGCTGTGTAACCAGATCCATCGCCTCCTGAAATGTCTTGTTTTCCGCCACCCGCGCCACTTCCTTGATCGCCGCAAACACCAGGGGTGGGCCGCTTTCCAGGAGCCGCGCCAGTGCCCAGACACGCTCCATCAGCGCCTCATTGTCGGGCAAAATCTCATTGACCACCCCCCAGCGGTGCGCCTCATGCACATCCATCCCCCGGCCGGTCAACAAGAGATCCATCGCCACATGATAGGGCATGCGTTTGGGCAACTTTATAGTCGCCGCATCGGCCAGCGTTCCAGCCTTGATTTCCGGCAGCGCGAAGGAGGAGTGCGCAGAGGCCAGGATCATGTCGCAGGACAATGCCAATTCAAATCCGCCGCCAACCGCCATGCCGTTGACAGCGCATATGACGGGCTTGTTCAGGTTTGGCAATTCCTGCAGGCCGCCAAACCCGCCCACGCCATAATCCCCGTCCACCGCATCGCCGCCCGCCGCTGCTTTCAAATCCCAGCCTGCGCAGAAGAACTTGTCACCAGCCGTCTGCACAATGGCCACACGAAGCGACGGATCATCACGGAACGCGGCAAACGTTTCGCCCATCAAGCGGCTGGTTGCCAAGTCAATCGCATTCGCCTTCGGCCGGTCAAGCGTCACTTCCAGAATACCGCCCTCGCGGCGGGTGCGGATTACGTCAGACATGGTATTCCTCTCGACATAGCTCCCCTCTCCGTCACGGGCTGCGCCCGCGACATCTCTCCCCATAAATGGAGCGAGGTTAAACCCGCTCCTTTAACCTCGCCCCGCTTGCGGGGAGAGGTGTCGGCAAAGCCGACGGAGAGGGGACTGCGCCCATTTCTCATTTCGCCACCCGCACCAGCGCATCCACTGCCACTGCCTTGTCAGCGGTTACCAACACCGGATTGATCTCGATTTCCTCGATACTGGCATCTTCAATCATAAAAGCGCCGAGGCGCGCGGCAAGCGCAGCAACAGAAGCGACATCCGCTTTTTCCCGCCCGCGATACCCATTCAGCAGCGGCCAAAGCCGCAGACGCTTCATTGCAGCAAAAACCTCCGCTTCCGAAACAGGCAGCACCAGCGTGACCGTATCCGCCAACAGTTCCGCCGTCACCCCGCCCAAGCCAATCGTCAGCGTCACGCCATAGACAGGATCGCGCCGAAGCCCGACAAGCATTTCAGCAACGGCGCCTGTGACCATTTCCTCAACCAGATAACCCGCCGCGCCGGCCATCTCCTGCTGCCCGTCCAATGATGAGAGCCCGAGGCGCACCGCGCCCGCCTCGCTCTTATGGGCAAAGCCAAGCCCCTTGAGCGCCAGCGGCACGGCCAGCCCCGATGCCTTCGCCTTGAGTTCCTCCAGCGTGCCAGCCGTCACCCCGCGCGGCACGGCAACCCCCGCCCGCGCTAAGAGCGCCTTGCCTTCCGCCTCCGACAGCAACACCGTCTCGCGCCCGGCCATTGGAGCAACGGGCCGCCAGCCAGCCTTCCCGCCGGGCATCTGCGCCGCCTTGATCGCCGCCAGCGCCGTCTCGAGTCCCATCAATGCGGCAACGCCTTGGCCAATCAACGTTACGGCGCGCGCCTCGTCAAAATTCTCTGCCATCGAAGCGACCGGGAATGCCGGTTTGCCCGTCGCCTTGCCCGCCGCAACTATCGCATCCAGCGCCGGCTGAAACGACGCCGGATCGCAGCGGTCCGGGCGCGGCGGATCGATGATGTAAATGCCTGCATCGTAAGCCGACAGCATGGCCGTAAACACATCCGTGGTGCGCGGCCGGTCGCCCCAGATAAACGTGTGATAATCGAGCGGATTGGCAATCGTCACAATCGGCCCGAGGATTTCGCCAAGCCGCCGCGCTTGCGCTTCAGGCACAGGCGGAAATTCAACGCCAAACTGCGCTGCCAGATCCGCCGCCAGCCCCGCCTCGCCGCCTGAGCAGGACAACGAACAAATGCGCATGCCGATCTGCGGTCCGTGAACATGGAAAATCTTCAATGTTTCAATCAGTTCCGCCGGAGAGTTGACCTCGGCAACACCGGCTTGGCGCAAAAAAGCCGACGACGCCGCGCCGCCTCCGGCCAGCGATGCGGTGTGCGACTGCGCCGCGTCGCGGGATGCTTCGGTTTTGCCGGATTTGATGACGACAATCCCTTTGCCCGCTGCCCGCGCCCGCTCTGCAAGCGCCGCGAATGCCGCCGCGTCGTCAATGCCTTCGATATACATGCCAATCGCCGTGACGCGCTCGTCCGACAGCAGCGCGTCGGCAAGCTCCGCCAAACCAACCACCGCGGCGTTGCCAAGGCACGCCACATACGCCACCGGCAGTGCCCGCTTCTGCATCGTCAGATTGATCGCAATGTTCGATGATTGCGAGATAATGGCAACGCCCCTGTCCACGCGTTTGCCGCCATGCTGATCCGGCCACAAGAGCGCGCCGTCCAGATAGTTGATCACACCATAGCAATTGGGCCCAAGGATCGGCATATCGCCCGCCGCGTCGATCAGCCTTTGTTGCAGTTCCGGCTCGCCCGCCTCTTCCCATCCCGAAGCAAAGCAGATCGCCCCGCCCGCGCCGAGTGCGTTGAGTTCGGCGACGATATCAACTGTCGCATGGCGGTTGACGCCAATGAAAGTTGCATCCGGTATGCCGGGCAAGTCCCGCAGTGAGGGATAGGCCTTCAGCCCGCCAATGTCGGATCTTGTCGGATGCACCGGCCAAACCGGCCCGGCAAAACCCATCTTGCAGCATTGCTCAATCACATTTTCAGCCCACACAGAGCCAAGCACAGCGATGGATTCGGGGCGCAGCAGGCGTTCCAGGCGGATCATGCCGCGTCCTCAATGTCTTGCGCGGCCAGCGACACCGCCATCAGGGCAAGAGACAGCTTCTCAAGTTCCACAGCATACTCTGACACCGCCGCCAGGCCTTTGGGCGTCAATGCATAGATGCCAGTCGAGACACGCTCAAACCAGCCGTAATGATCATCCGCCATGATCGCCCTTGCCCGCGCGACACCGCTCAATCTGGCAACGTTAGCGGCCTTCAGCGGAACCTGTTCGCGCAGCACCCGCAGACACTTCAGCGCATCCTGGCGGTAGGACGTGACAATCCCGCGCCGCGTCGCGCCGCCGTTGTTCGGATCGCCCACCCTTCGCGCAAATTCGCGCAACAGCCGCGCCTTGCGCACCTTGGACTGGCGCGGCTTGTAAGGCTCAGGATCGGCATGCACTTCGACAAACCCGTCTTCGATCCGTACCGTGATCAGGCCCAGCCCTAGCCGCCGGCAAAGCGCCTTGTTGTCTACCAGCGCCTTCAAGAACTGACGTCCGACACCGCGCGGAACAGCGACATAAACCGCATCCGTCACCGCCTGCCGCGCAATCCCCTGATGAAACAGCGACAGTGAAAAGCCAGTCTTCAACTCGACAATGATCGGCTCCTCATCGCCCCGCACGGCCACCACATCCGCCGCGCCAATCTCGCCTTTGACCACATAGCCCTGCCCCTCAAGCATCCGCTTGATCGGCGCATAAAGGTCCGTCTCTTTCAGTGATGCCAAGGCTTATCCCCCCACAGCCCTGAGCAATTCGCGGCTGATGATATGCCTCTGTATCTCGCTCGTCCCTTCCCATATCCGCTCCACCCGCGCGTCGCGCCAGATGCGCTCCAGCGGCAGATCGTCCATCAGCCCCATGCCGCCGAAAATCTGGATCGCTTCATCAGCCACGAACGCCAGCATCTCGGTCGCCTTCAGTTTGGCCATCGACATGTCGGCCTCCGTCACCGTGCCCTGATCAAGTTTCCACGCCGCTTCCCGCGTCAGCAATTCCGCCGCCTTCAGCTCCATCGCCATGTCCGCAAGCTTGAAGGACACACCCTGAAATTTGCCGATCGCCTGCCCGAATTGCTTGCGCTCGGCCGCATAGGAAATTGCCAGAGCCAGCGCCCGCTCCGCCCGGCCCAAACAGGTGGACGCCACCTGCAGACGTGTCGCGCCCAGCCACTGATTGGCCACTTCAAACCCCTTATGCGGCTCGCCCAAAATCTGCGACTTCGGCACCCTGCAATCATCAAATTCCAGCACCGCATTGGTGTAGCCGCGATGCGAAACATTGCGGTAGCCGTCGCGAACGTTGAAACCCTTGGTGCCCTTGTCGACAAAGAATGCCGTGATCAGCTTCTTCTTGCCCCGCGATGTTTCCTCTTCACCGGAGGCCATGAAGCAGATCGCAAACCCGGCAATGTCGGCATGGCTGATGAAATGCTTGGTGCCGTTCAGCACCCAGTCGTCGCCATCCTGCTTGGCGCTTGCCTTCATGCCACGCAGATCCGAGCCAGCGCCGGGTTCGGTCATGGCAAGGCAATCCCACGTCTCGCCGCGAATGCAGGGCATCAGATATTTTTCGCGCTG
>JBAVTG010000267.1:0-10032 GCA_049696015.1 Rhizobiaceae bacterium
TGCCCGGTGCACAACCAGATCCCGGACTGGAATGACCTCGTCTATAATGGCGACTGGGACAATGCGATCCGGAACCTTCATTCGACCAATAACTTTCCGGAATTCACCGGCCGTATTTGCCCTGCGCCATGCGAGGAAGCCTGCACGCTGAACCTTGAAGACGCGCCGGTGGCGATCAAGACTGTCGAGCAGGCGATTGCCGACAAGGCCTATGAGCTTGGCCATATCGTGCCACAGCCCGCTGAGATGAAGACCGGCAAGCGTGTGGCGATCATTGGCTCGGGTCCTGCTGGCATGGCGGCGGCGCAGCAGCTTGGACGCGCCGGGCATGATGTGCATGTCTATGAGCGCGAGTCGAAAGTTGGCGGTCTGCTGCGCTTCGGCATTCCGGACTTCAAAATGGAAAAGCACTTCATTGACCGGCGGGTCGAGCAGATGAAGGGCGAGGGCGTGACGTTTTTCTGCAATGTCAATGTCGGCGTCGACAAGACCATGGATGAACTGACCAGCGCCTACGACGCCGTTCTTTATTGCGGCGGTTCGGAAAAGCCGCGTCCTGCCGGTATTCCGGGTGTCGAATTCTCGGGCGTTCACGACGCGATGCCTTACCTTGTGCAGCAGAACAAACGCGTCGGCGGCGAGGAGATTCAGTCTTCTGCCTGGGCCGCTGAACCGATTGTCGCCAGCGGCAAGCATGTCGTTGTCATTGGCGGCGGCGACACCGCATCAGACTGCGTCGGCACTGCATTCCGCCAAGGCGCAGTGCGCGTTACGCAGCTCGACATCCGTCCGCAGCCGCCTGAAAAGGAAGACAAGCTGACGGTCTGGCCTTACTGGGCGACCAAAATGCGCACCTCCTCTTCCCAGGCCGAAGGCGCTGAGCGCGAGTTTCAGGTGGCAACTCTCGCTTTCGTTGGCGAAGACGGCCTGCTCACCCATGTGAAATGCTGCGAAGTTGACGAAAAACGCAAGCCGATTGCCGGTAAAGAGTTTTTCATCAAAGCGGATCTGGCCTTTATTGCCATCGGTTTTTCCGGTCCCATCGAAGGCGGATTGACCGAAAAATTGGGAGATCAGCTAGCGGTTTCGACAGACCGCCGCGGCTCGGTCAATGTGGTTGCAAACACCAACGACTACCGCACCAATGTTGACAAGGTCTATGTCGCAGGCGATGTGCGGCGCGGCCAATCGCTGGTGGTCTGGGCCATCCGCGAGGGGCGTCAAGCGGCGCGGTCGATCGATGAAGCCTTAATGGGCATCAGCGTCCTGCCAAACTGACCTGATTGAATACCGCTTGCTCTGGATCAATGTGTGAAGGCACGTCTTGGTCGAAATTTGCCGTGCAAAACTGGCCGCAGTTGGCCAGAGCGGGGTAGTCGCATGGGCAAGCTTTTCGGCTTTGTTTTCATCTTGGTCAGCACCGTTCTTGCCGGTTCGGCGGTGATAACAGCGCTGACAACCGGCCGTGATAGCGGTGCGGATATTTTGGTCGCCGCCATAGCTGGAGCGCTGATTGCCCTGCCGGTGACTTGGTTGATCTCGAGGAAATTGGAGACAGTCCGGTAGAGCGTTACGGCTTGGGCGACACGCTGCCGGTTTCCAGCTTGGGTGTTGGCGTAATCTGCTCACGGATGCGCAGTTCATCGTTTCTGCCCGGCTGCGGCGCCGGCATTTCGCCGCGCAAATAAAGCGCGTTGGCTGGCAGGTTCGGCATGCCGGCTGGTGGGTTAACGTCGCCACCCATGAGTTCGTCGCCGCCATCGAAAGCCGGGTCAAACAGCGATACCGGCGGCAGGCTGGTTACATTTTCCGGCAATGCGCTCGCTGGCCGGACCGGTCCGGGTAAAGCGAACGGCCCGATTGATACGGCAAGCGGCGCCTGCTGCGGCAGGGATCCCAATGCCACGCGGATCGGCTTTTCGGCAAAGAAAGCGACTTTCCGCCGCCCTGCTTTGGTCAGGTTGATGCCATCTGAAGAACGCAGCTTGGCTGGCTGTCCCGTGTGATCGACGCCGTTGATTGTGAACAGGCCCTGATCATCAAGGAAGCCGTCCCAGATATCGACAAAACTACCCGAAGCAGTTTCGGCTTTTTTTCGGTAGAGATCGTTGAATTCAAGTATGCCCGCACGCATGGACTGCTGCTTGAACGGCGGGACTCCGACCCATACAAGCGGAACTCCGCTGGACTTGGCCGCCTCGGCAAACGCGCTGACGCGCTTTTCGTATTCCGCGCTCCATGCTGGAGATTGAATGGCTTCCCTGATCCCGTTGACTACCATTTGCTGGCGGTCGTTGGTGCCGATCATGGCCACAACAACTGCCGGCTTTGTCTCTGTGATCAGGCCGGCCAGGTTTTGCGGCCAATTGAAGACATCATCACGGACAAATCCAGATGACCCTCTGGACTTGTCAAGTATGACCACGCCCGCTTCCAATTCGAACGCCGCAGCCAGACCTTCAGAAAGGCCCCCAGCCATAAAATCGCCCACGACCAGGACTGTTTTGGCGTCAACAGACTTTTCGGTTTTGCTTGGCGTTTCGGGATTGATTGGCGCTTCTGTGGCTCGCTCAATAGCGGTGAGCGGCCGTGTTCTGGCAAAGGCCGGTTTTTTCCGGCCCGGAGACTTTGCCGCCTTGGAAAGTATTTTTTTCTTGGCGCGTTTGGCCGGCCTTACGGTGACTTTTGGTTTGGCTTGTCTGATGCCGAAAAATTCGAGAATGGAAGAGGAACGCCGTTCCTGGGCGTAAGCGGCAGGCGCAGCCAGCATTGGCGCAAAAAGCGCCAATGATATGGTAACCGCAAACAGCGTTTGCCCGAAACGACCCAACAATCACATCCTTTCGACATCGCAGCGTGTTTTAGCGGCTGCGCATGAAGTCCAAGAGTTCTTTGCTTGGATAGCCATCGGCAGTCAATCCGGCTGCCTGCTGGTAGGCAAGTATGGCGGCTTTAGAGCCGGAGCCGATGTTGCCGTCAAACTTGCCGTCGTAAAGGCCTGCCTGCGCCAGCCGCTTCTGCAGCTCCTCCCGGCCGGCCACCGAAAGCGGGGTGAACGGACGTTTCCAGTCGCGCACCAGCTCATTGCCGCCGGCAATGCGGTCCGCCAACAGGCCAACAGCCAGCGCATACTTGTCGGCATTGTTGTACGCCTTGATGACCCGGAAGTTTTTCAGCATCAGGAATGCCGGTCCGCCGCGTCCGTCCGGCAATTTCAATGTCGCTGCATCGCCGCCGCCCTTGAATGGCTTGCCATTGGCACGGCTGACGCCAAGAGACGCCCATTTGTCAAGGCTCATGGCGCCTGCCGGGAATTTTCCGGAACTTGGCAACGCCACTTCATAGCCCCATGTGCGCCCTGAAGCCCATCCGTTCTTTTTCAGAAGATTTGCCGACGATGCGAGTGAATCGGGCACCGAATTCCAGATGTCACGGCGGCCATCGCCATCCATGTCGACACCGTAGATCATGTAGCTGGTCGGGATGAACTGGGTGTGGCCCATAGCGCCCGCCCAGGAACCCTGCAATCCGTCAACCGAAATATCGCCGCGTTGCAGAATTCTTAGTGCGGCTATCAATTGCGTGCGTGCAAACTTGGCGCGGCGCTTGTCGGCGTAAGCCAATGTCGCCAGCGAACCGATGACCGAGCGCACCACATCCGGCCGCTTGAGAATTTCGCCATATTTGCTCTCCATCGACCAGATGGCCAAAAGAATATGGCGATTGACACCGAACCTTGATTCAATGCGGTCGAGCCAAGGCTTCAATTTTTGTGCCAGCACCTGACCGTCAGACACCGAGCGCTCATGAACACGGTTGTCAAAATAGTCCCACACCGGCGCCTTGAATTCAGGCTGGGTGCGGGCTTTCTCCAGAACTTCAAGGTCAATAGTGTCTATTCCGGCAAATGCAGCGCGATATGTGGCGTTCGAGATGCCGTTTTTGGCGGCCACTGCGGCAAAATTAGAGATAAACGTCCGAAATCCTGCGTCCGCCAGCGCTTGTCCACCCAAGGCCGGGACGAGTGCCAAGGTCAGGCTGGCAAGAATCAACTCGCGGCGGTTCATGTCAAATCGGTCCATCACTGGCAGTCCTTTGGCTGGGGATGATTTGTACCCATTATCACTTGGTGAAGTTAGGATTTAGTTTACCATGTTTCCAGCCTGCGTCGGACAAATGAAACGGAAGCGCAAAATTTGGGGCCCACCTCACGCTGCGTTAGCTGAATTTCAAATTTGACGTGAAAATGTCGTTGCAATCGAAAAGGGCGACAAACATGACCGAAATTTCCCGCAAGATCCGCAAAGCCGTTTTTCCTGTCGCAGGTCTTGGCACACGGTTTCTGCCCGCAACCAAGGCGATCCCGAAGGAAATGCTGACGGTCGTGGACAAGCCAGTCATCCAATATGTGGTCGACGAGGCGCTGGAAGCAGGCATTGAACATTTGATTTTCGTGACGGGCCGCAACAAGGGCGTCATCGAGGATTATTTTGACGTTCAGTTTGAACTGTACAATACGCTTGCCGAGCGAGGCAAAGACGAGGAACTGGCGCGGTTGCAGCGTATCCAACCCGCGCCGGGCACGACGTCATTTACCCGCCAGCAGGTGCCGCTCGGGCTTGGCCACGCGGTCTGGTGCGCCCGCGATCTTGTCGGCAACGAGCCGTTTGCGCTTTTGTTGCCGGACATGATCATGCAGGCAGAACAGGGCTGTCTGAAGGAGATGGTCAGACTTTATCAGGAAACCGGCAGCAATATCATCGGTGTGCAGGAGTGTGACCCATCCGAGGCCCACAAATACGGCATTGTCGGGCGGGGAGAAGCGGTCGGAGACGGCTTTCGGATCAATGGAATGGTGGAAAAGCCGAAGCGCGGCACGGCACCGTCAAACCTTTACATCAATGGCCGCTATATCCTCCAGCCTGAGATTTTCAGTTATTTGGAAACGCAGGAACGCGGAACCGGCAATGAAATCCAACTGACTGACGCAATGCTCAAGCTGATGAAAGACCAGCCCTTTTATGGGTCGCATTTCAAGGGCCGCACTTTCGACTGCGGCTCAAAGGAAGGATTTGTTGAAGCCAATTTGGCGTTCGCCTTATGGCGGCCAGACCTTAACGCCCACATCACCGCGATGGCGCAGGAGCTCTTGGCGACGACTGCCCCGGTAGAACGCCGCAAGGCGAGCCGCAAACTTACCGCCTGAGCGTCACACCGAGATAGACACTTGTTTCACCGAAGGCACGGGCCGGATCAAGGTTCAATGTCTGTTCGTGGCGCAGGCGGCCGTTGATGCCGGCATAACGGTTCATCCACCAGGTCAGGCCTGCCTCGCCTGAGAAGATCGTGTCCTGATAGGCGCCGTATTCATAAAGGCGCCAGCTGGCCCCAGCCGACAGGGTCGCCTCGAGATTGTCGCGGATTGATTTGGTGAGTATGGCGTTGGCCGAATAGAGCACTGAACCGGATGAGGCTGCGACAGTGGATCCTTCGACCGTTGTCGCCAGTGAAAGCGCGACGTTCGTGCCGCGTTGCGGCGACCAGTTCATTGTGCCGCGCAGGTCGATGCCGGTGATATCTTTGAGCGCCGGATCATCGACGTCTTCAATCAACCAGCCGGCGGCAAATTCACCGCCCAGCTTTTCGCCCATGTCGGCCGCCACGCCCGCGCGGACGCCATAACGGTTTGCCGATCTTTCATAGCCAGCGGTATCGACGGAATTGTCATAGAGTCGGCGACCGGCTTCAACTTCGACAAATGGATGCAGGACTGGCGATAGGTCATAGGTCCCGCGCAGTGTCAGCGAGGCAAAACTATTGTTCCGATCCTCTTGTGAAACCGCTGCGCCCGCGCCATCCAGCGCCTCGCCATAGGCCTGGCGGGTTACCTGGCCGGTGGCTGTTACGCCAAAGAGCCCTGGATCATAGGCCGCCCCGAGGCTGGCCCGCATCGTGTCAAGTGTCGGGCGGGTAAACGGCCCAGTCATCAGCGCTGGGGCGGTCGCTGATTCTTTGGAGCGATCCCAGCTGGCGCGGCCATTGATGGTCAAATCTTTGGAAACATCGAATCGCATGTCTGCGGCAATGCCGAATGTCGGATCGTTCAAATCCTCGCCCGATACCGATTTGCGGAAACCGCCGCTTGCTTCAAGGTTCAGGCTGTGGCGCAGCCAGTTGGACTGGGCGCGCAGGCGGATGTTGGTTTCTGAAACGACAGCTTCGCTGCCTGTGGCTGATTGTCCGGCATTGCTGGTCCAGCGCAGCCCCTGTTCCAGGGTTGGGCGCAGTATGAATGCACCAGCGGTAATGCCAGGCGCGGCGTAGGGATCGTCTTCGTCAGTCTGCGCACGGCCCTCAATTGCGCCAGTGCGGCTGTTCTGCGCTTCAGTGCGACCTGCATCCTCGCGCTGCTGAGCGCCCGCGCTTGCTATTCGGTTGAATGGTTCTGGGACCTCTTCCTGGCTTACGGCGCTTGCCGTCGTTTGCCTGTCGAGCGGGTCGGCTTCGCCGCGCGCGGCGGCTTCTGTGGCTTGATCGGCGGCATTTATCGCCGGATCGGAAGAGCTTGTCAGGCGTTGTGGCAACCTTGCCGCAGGCGCTGTGTCGATGACTGGAGCAGTTTCCGCATTCGCCGTGTTCTGATCACTTTGGTTAGCCGCTTCCTCGGTGGATTGTGCGTCTGGAGCAAGTTCAGTTGGCTCATAACGGGCAACCGGCTCTTGTACAACGGGTTCGAGTTTGGAAGTCTTTTTCTTTTTCTTCTTCTTGACCAGCGGACTCGCGTCAGCGGGTGTTTCCTTGACTGTGCCACGCAAGCCGCTCTCTTGCGCATAAGTGGCTTTGATCGGAGCGATCACAAGCATTGCGCAAGCCAGCGCTGGCGACAGGCGCAACAACCCAGTCAAGCTGGTTCGAATCTGACGGCCAAATCGTGCCATTTCACCCTGCAGTGCGTGTCAACTGTGACCGAAAGGTAAACATCCATGGTTAACGCTTCCTTTCGATTGGCTGAGTTCCAATTGCGCTTTGCACTTTTGCGGGCATTGATTTAACCCAGATGCATGATTGAATCGGCACACAAAGCAAAACCTATCCCGGCCAGGGCTGCTGCCAAAAGCGCCATGCGCACGATAAGCGCCGAGCTTGGCGGGCTTAAAAGTCTGATCGAAGCGCTCGATAATGGTCTGGGTGAACCCTTTGCTGCGGCGGTTCAGGCTTTGGCCGCCGGCAAGGGCAGGGTGATTGTTACCGGTGTTGGCAAGAGCGGCCATATCGGCTCGAAGATTGCGGCAACGCTCGCTTCGACCGGTACGCCTGCGTTTTTTGTCCATCCAGCAGAAGCCAATCATGGCGATCTTGGCATGATTGCCCATGACGATGTGATCCTTGCCATGTCCTGGTCGGGTGAAACGGCGGAACTCAAGGGCATACTTGCCTACTCGCGCCGCTATCGCATTCCGCTTATCGCTGTCACGTCCGGCGCAAACTCCATACTGGCGCGCGAGGCCGACATTGTGCTGCGCCTGCCCAAGGCCGATGAAGCCTGCCCGCATGGTCTCGCCCCGACGACATCGACACTGATGCAGCTTGCCATTGGCGATGCGCTGGCGGTGGCGCTGCTGGAAGCGCGCGGCTTCACTGCCGGCGACTTTCACAAGTTCCATCCCGGCGGCAGGCTTGGGGCAAGCCTTGCCCATGTGAGCGACATCATGCACCGCGATGAGCGCATCCCGCTGGTCAAATCCGGCACCGGCATGCGCGATGCAATCATGGAAATCACCAGCAAAGGCTTTGGCTGTACGGGCATCGTCTCGACGGACGGCTTGCTTATTGGAATTGTCACGGATGGCGATCTGCGCCGGAAGATCAATTTTGATATCCTGTCGATGAGCGTCGACGAGGTGATGACCCGCTCACCAAAAACAATTGCACCTGACATGCTGGTGGCCAAAGCGCTTGATATCGCTAACGCTTCGGCCATCACGGCGCTGATGGTCACCAACGAAGGCCGCCCGGTCGGCATTATCCATCTGCACGATTTGCTGCGCGTCGGGGCGGCATAAAAAGCCGGCGCAGATTGCGCCGGTTGCTTTCGGTCAGCCCATGAATTCAGGCTGCTTCGACGGCCAGCTCGTTGCCATCCACAGACATGACCTTGACCTTTGAGCCAATGGGCAGGTCCGGGCCCTTGACGCGCCAGATCGTGTCACCAAGCTTGATGCGGCCATAGCCTTCGGCAATCGGTTCGGACAGGGTTGCTGTGCGGCCTAGCATTTGTTCGGAGCGCTTGTTCAAGAGTGGCTCGTCGGTGACGTTGCCCTTGTCCATCATTCGCTTGCCGTAGAATGCCAGCGCGAGCGCCAGGATGAGAAACATGAGAATCTGCGCTTCCCATGGCCAGAATCCTGCGTTTGCAAACATCACAGACAGGACGCCGACGATGATCGCCGCCAGCCCAAACCAGAGCAGGAAGACGCCCGGGATGGCGATTTCCAGAACGAGCAGCACAAGGCCGATGGCAACCCAGTTCCAAGGCCCAAGTTCACCGATGATGCGTTCAATCATGATGTCTTATCCAGTTCAGCTGCTGCCGGTGGGCGGAATGCGGTTGCGCGGCGCAGTCGGCGGTGTTGCCTTCGGGGCATCATTGGAGCCGAACACTTCGCGGGCAATTGCGCCAATGCCACCAAGCGAGCCGATCAGCGACGATGCTTCCATCGGCATGAGCACGATTTTCGAGTTCGGCGCAGACCCGATCTTGGCCATGGCTTCGGTGTATTTCTGGGCGACGAAATAGTTGATGGCCTGGACATCGCCTTTGGCGATGGCCTCGCTGACAACCATGGTTGCCTTGGCTTCGGCTTCCGCCAGACGCTCTCTTGCTTCAGCATCGCGGAAGGAGGCCTCGCGCTTGCCTTCGGCTTCGAGAATCTGGCTCTGCTTCAGGCCTTCGGCCCGCAGGATCTGCGCGCCGCGCTCGCCTTCGGCGTCGAGGATTTGCGCGCGCTTGTCGCGCTCGGCTTTCATCTGGCGGCCCATGGATTCAATCAAATCCTTGGGCGGGTTGATGTCCTTGATTTCCACGCGGGTCATCTTGATGCCCCAGGGGCTTGCCGCTTCATCAACCACGGTCAAAAGCCGGGTGTTGATTGCGTCGCGGTTGGACAAGAGCTCATCCAGATCCATCGAACCCATGACGGTTCGGATGTTGGTCATGGTCAGGTTGAGGATTGCGTTCTGCAAATTGGCGACCTGATAGGCGGCCTGCGGGGCGTTCAAAACCTGGAAAAAGGCGACGCCGTCGACTTCTACCGAAGCGTTGTCCTTGGTGATGACAACCTGGGTTGGCACATCCATCACCTGTTCCATCATGTTCATTTTCGCGCCGACACGGTCAACGAATGGAACAATCAGGTTAAGGCCCGGCGTCAGCGTTCTGGTGTAGCGCCCAAAACGCTCGACCGTGTAGTTGTAACCCTGCGGCACGGTTTTGACACCGGCAAAAAGGAAGAGAAAAACCAGCACCAGCAGTACCGGAATGACGATATCAAAGCCCTGAAACATGTTTCCCGCCTCGCTCAGTGAGGTCCAGCCTCACGCTTGAAGTGACTTATGTACGCAATGCCTGCGTTTCAATCATTGGCGCAGGCTAACGCAAATCAACGCGCAGAATCAGTGGGTCCGGTTAATGTTTGGATAACGGCCAGAGCAGCATGTGTCCATCCGCAAACAGCGCTGTTCGCGCCCCGGTAGTACCGGGACGTTAAGCTAAGTTATTGATTTACATTTATTTTATTGATTAGGACGTGTCGCGCCGGTTCAGCATATCCAGCGCCAGACCGTGGCACTCGCGCAAAACATCATCAACTTCGTCGATTGGCCGCTGACGCCAGCCGGGCGGAAGACCGGGCCGGAAGATCGACAGACGCATGGGCTTGAACGGAGCACTGGACTTGCGCGCCAGATCGCGCCGCGCCTGAAACCTTGCAAGGCGTCGGGCCTGTCGCGGCAGGTCGCCAAGCGCCGAGCGCA
>JBAVTG010000268.1:0-15439 GCA_049696015.1 Rhizobiaceae bacterium
AGCGACAGGTTCATTGCGAATATGAACTTTGCCATGGCGCGAATTCTCCAACCGGCATGCTTCGATTTGGCATGGTCAAAGGCTAAGCCTGCTGGCTGGCGAGCGCAAGCGCCGACGGGACCGGGAATATGGACCGCGGCGGTTCACATCGCTGCGACGATGGTGCGCATTGGCCTGCCGGCCAGCTTGGCAAACTGCTGCAGGCGGTTTTCGGTGCGCTCGCCTGCCAAATCCGCCAGATCCGGCGGCACGACGAACAGGAAGCCGCCAATGCCGTCCGGAAGCAGTTTCAACCGCGGGATGACCCCGGGCATCGCCGCCGAATAGAGATAGACGACCCGCAAAAGCGCACCCAGCAGCTTTGCCCGCTCGTAATATTCCGGCGGGGCAAGCTCGCGGATTTCATCGGCCAGAGCGTCGTCGAACATTCCCTCATGACGGAAGAAATTGGAGAGCGCCATGTAAACGCGGCCTGGATGATCGATCCCGACAAAAGCGCCGTGCGCGATGATGTTGAGTGATTGCGCGCCGCGATAATCAGGATGCGCGCGCCAGCCAATGTCGGCCAGCAAACAGGCCGCCTCCCGGTAACGGCGCTCATTGGCGGATTCATGGTGGCCAATGATTTCCATGATCTGGCCGGTCCAGTCAGCAAGTTCATGGGCATGAACAGGCGAGCGGGCGCGCAGCACCGCCAGTTCTTCCGCCGCCGAAATCAGCGGATCGGCCAATTGCTGATCCTGCGGCAGCAGCGAGTAGAGATAGCCTTCGCGCACGCCCAGCGCCGACATGACAACAGATCGCGGCTGCATTTTCTCGATCACTTCCAATAGCGCGAGCGCGCCGAACGCAAGCAACGACTGACGGTTTCGCGAGACGGTTTCAAAGCCGTCGATCTGCTCGGCCTCGCCCTTGCCCACGCGCTTGAGGAATGGAACAGCTTCAGCATAGGGAATTTCATATTCGTGCATGACATGCAGCGGATAGTGGACTGCGCCCATGTGCAATTTGGCAAGATTTCGCCATGTGCCGCCGACGGCGTAGAACACCCTGCCCCGGCCGTTTTCGAGGAGTTTGGCCTTGGCCAAATGTTCGCGGGCAATTTTCTGCGCCTTCGACAATGAACCGCCCGCCATATCCGACAGGCGCAGGCCACCGAGCGGCAGTGTGATGCCCTCGCCGATCTCGCGGCCCTTGATATCGACCAGTTCAAGGCTGCCGCCGCCAAGATCGCCGGCAATGCCGTCGGGTTCATAGAACGAGGAAATGATGCCCATTGCCGAAAAATAGGCTTCTTCCGGGCCGGTCAGAACCCGCACTTCAACGCCCAGTATCCGTTCAGCTTCAGCTATGAATGCTGGTCCGTTTGAGGCTTCGCGGGCGGCAGCGGTTGCCAGCACATGCATGACATTTGCACCGGCCTGTTTGGACAGCGCCCGGAAGCGGCTCAGCGCGGCAAGTGCGGATTCGACCGCCTTCTGGTTCAGTTTGCCGCTGTTTGCGATGCCTTTGCCCAGGCCGCACAATATCTTTTCGTTGAAAAGCACCGTTGGCGCCCGCACGATGCCTTCATAGACGACCAGACGCACGGAATTGGAGCCGATGTCGACCACCGACACCGGTTCGCGGCCGGTCAGCCTGCCTTGTGATGGTTTTGTCATGCGTCCCTTGAAGGCGATTTAGCTCTTATTGCGCCTTGAAGAGACAAAGTCACGCGGCGCAGATTTTTTCAAGGATTCTCCGCGCCCGGACAGGCTCGGATTGGTCATGAAATATTCCTGCGCGCTGAACGGTTCCTCGTCCTTGGCGGGGACAATCCGTTTGGATGTCCCATCCGGCAGAACCGCAAAAGACTGCTGGTTGTCAAGGAAATTGGCGACCATGATCTGCGAAAGCACCTGCTGATGCACAGTCGGGTTGGTCAATGGCACCAAAACCTCGACCCGGCGGTCGAGATTGCGGGTCATCAGGTCTGCGGAACCAATATAGACGAGCGCCTTTTCCGAGGGCAGACCGGCGCCATTGCCGAAGCAATAGATGCGGCTGTGTTCGAGAAAACGGCCGACAATCGACTTGACGCGGATATTATCGGACAGGCCCTGCACCTGCGGGCGCAGGCAGCAAATGCCGCGGCAGACGATGTCGATTTCAACACCTGCAGCACTGGCGGCATACAGGGCGTCGATGATCTGCGGATCGACGAGCGAATTCATTTTCAACCATATCTGTGCCGGACGCCCGGCTTTGGCATGCTCAGCCTCCTCGCGGATATGCTGGAGCATGCGTTTGCGCAGCGAGTGCGGCGAAACGGCGATCTTCATCTGTTCTGCGGGCTCGGCATAGCCGGTGATGAAATTGAATATCTGGGCGACATCACGGGCAATGGCGGGATCGTCCGTGAAACAGGACAGGTCGGTGTAGATCTTGGCGGTGTTCGGGTGATAATTGCCAGTGCCGATGTGGACATAGTTGCGCAGTTTGCCATCTTCGCGGCGCACGACGAGCGACAGTTTGGCGTGGGTTTTCAATTCGATGAAGCCGAACACCACTTGCACGCCGGCACGTTCCAGATCGCGGGCCCAGCGAATGTTGGCCTCTTCGTCGAACCGCGCCTTCAACTCGACCAGCGCCGTGACCGAGATGCCAGCCTCTGCGGCTTCGATCAGCGCGCGGACGATCGGGCTGTCATTGGACGTGCGGTAGAGCGTCTGCTTGATGGCCACCACTTCCGGATCGAGCGCAGCCTGGCGCAGGAACTGGACGACGACGTCAAAGCTTTCATAGGGGTGATGGACGATGAGGTCTTTTTCGCGGATGGCGGCAAAGCAATCGCCGCCATTTTCGCGGATGCGCTCAGGAAAGCGCGGCACATAGGGCACGAATTTCAGGTCCGGCCGATCAACGCCGACGATCTCGGCCAATGTCGAAAGCGCCAGGAAACCTTCCAGCACGACAACGCGCGACTCCGGCACGGATAGCTCTGCGGCGACGAAATTGCGCAGGGCTTCGGGCATATCGCTGTCAAACTCGATGCGGATCACTGAGCCGCGGCGGCGCCGCTTCAGCGCAGTTTCGAACAGGCGGACCAGATCTTCGGCCTCTTCTTCCACTTCGATATCACTGTCGCGGATGATGCGGAAAGTGCCAGCCCCGCGCACCGAATAGCCAGGAAACAGTTTGCCGATGTGCAGCGAAACCATGTCTTCCAGCATGACAAAACGCGCCTTGCCGTCGGTCTTGTCCGGCAGGCGGTTGAAACGCTTCAGCGCTGGCGGCAGGCGCAGCAATGCGGTCATCGGCTTGTTGTCGCCGTGGTGGACCAGCTGCAGCGCCATCGAGAACCCGAGGTTCGGGATGAACGGGAACGGATGGGCCGGATCGATCGACAGCGGGGTCAAAACCGGAAACACGGTTTCGAGGAAGTGATCTTCCAGCCATTCGATTTCCGCCTTGGTCAAACGGTTGTGGCGGAGAACTTCAACACCGGATGCGGCAAGCTCCTTGCGAAGGGCGGCAAGGCTGATTTGCTGTTCGGCCTGCAGACGCGCGGTTTCGGTCAGCACCCGGTCGAGCTGTTCTTGCGGCGTGCGCCCATCAGAGCTGCGGGCGGTCACATGCTCGCGCACCTGGCCCGCAAGTCCGGCTACGCGGACCATGAAGAATTCATCAAGGTTGGCCGCAGATATCGACAGGAACCGCAGCCGTTCGAGGAGCGGATTCTTCGGATTGGAGGCCTCATCGAGGACGCGGTGGTTGAACTGCAGCCACGAAAACTCGCGGTTGATGAACCGGTCTGGGCTGCCGGCAAGGATCTTGCCGTCCTGTTCCTTGTTCACCTTGATCGCTTCAATGATATGTTTTGCGGGGCTGCTCTCGTTCATCAACAGGTCTCGAATGGGCACAAGACTAATCCTATGCCACATAAACATGAAAGACTTTTGACACTGCGCTTCAAGTGCCTTGAAAATATGACCGATATCAGACAAACAGACCGCGACCCGAAACAGCGCCCCAATGCGAGGATCGCCCGATGGCCGGCCATGCAATTGCCCATTTCCAGAATGATGCCGGACATCGCGCCATCGATATTGGCGTCAGAGAATTCATGTGCGTGGGCGCGAACCCGCCCTACGACCATCCGCATGTTTACATCGACCTAGGCGGCGAGCCGGAAAAGGTCTGCCCCTATTGCTCGACGCTGTTCCGCTACAATGCGATCCTGCACGGCGACCAGACGCTTCCGGCAGGCTGCGCCTATCATGAAAAGGCTGCCTGACGGGGAGACCAAATGAATCCGAAGCTAATTGCGGCTTGGAAGTATGTGTTTTTCGCGGTCCGGGCCAAGATGTCTGATTTCAGCGCAGCTCCAAGTCCCCCTTCCCCTTGTGGGGAGGGGCTAGGGGTGGGGGTTCCCTTCGCAAGAAACCGCGCGACATGGCGGCGGCTTCCATTTCTCAAGTTTTTTGCAAAGGGAACCCCCACCCCAACCCTCCCCACAAAGGGGAGGGAGTCAGTGAGCCGCCTGCACAACATGTTGATTCAATATGTCAGGCTTTGACGGCAAGATACATGACGGCGGCAAGCCTCGCATCCTTATTACCGGCGCAGGCATTGCGGGTCTTACATCAGCGTTGGCATTTGCAAGGCGTGGTTTTACCGTTGACGTGTTTGAGCAAGCGGGCGAGCTTTCCGAAGTTGGCGCCGGACTGCAGCTTTCTCCCAATGCCACGCGGGTTTTGGACGCACTTGGCGTTTTCCCGCGCCTTCTCGCAACTGCGACAGTGACAAAATCCATCGACCTGATCGACGCGCGCTCGGCTGCAGTGCTGCTCGGGCTCGACACATCGCAAATGGCTGCGCAGACCGGATATCCGTTCCTCGCAATTCACCGGGCCGATCTGCAATCAGCGCTCTTGAGCACGGTGATGGAAACGCGGGGCGTTCGATTGTTCACCGGTTTGCGGTGCGCTCAGGCACGACAATCTGCACACGGCGTCGAAATTGATTTGGAGGGCGGCGAGCAAATACAAACCGTCAGCGGCGATTTACTCGTTGGGGCGGATGGCATCTGGTCGCGGACACGCAGTTTTGTGCGCGCTTCATCCGAGCCTGTCTTTAGCGGCTACACTGCCTTTCGAACCACGGTTGATGCCAGCACTTTGCCGCCTGCCCTTTCCCGCCTGCTGTCAGGACAACGAGTCGGCGCGTTCCTCACAAAGGACGCCCATCTTGTTGCCTATCCGCTGCGGCAATCGCGTCGTCTCAATCTGGTGATGATCGCACGCGGCCAGGAAGATCAAAAAGGGTGGGATCATCCATTTGATGCAGCAATTTTAGCCAAGGCACTGGAAAAACTTGATCCGTCCATCCAATCCTTTTTGACCGGCATTTCGGACTGGCGTTCATGGCCTTTGCACGCATGCAATCCACGGGGCGCCTGGACAGACGGCCGGATCGCGCTGGTCGGCGATGCGGCCCATGCCATGACACCATTTGCAGCTCAAGGTGCCTGCATGGCCATTGAAGACGCGGCGGTGTTGGCGAAATGTGTGGCGGTGCAGCCGGACGCGATTGCCAAGGCGCTCGCCGCCTATGAAGCCAAGCGCAAGCCGCGTGTGGCAAAAGTTGTTGCCAGAGGCCGGTTTAATCGCTTTGCGTACCATGTGTCAGGGCCGTTGGCGCTGGCGCGCAACATGGTCTTTTCATTGCGCGGGCAGGCCTTGATGCGCCAATTGGACTGGCTCTACGACTTTGATGCTTTTGCCTGAAGCGGTGCAAAGCGCTTGGGGCTCGTCAGGAACTCGGGCGACAAGTATTCCTCGATTTCCTTGGCCGTCAGGTCGGTCTCGTTGAGCAGCAACTCCCGGATTGAGCGCCGTTCCGCAATGGCTTTCTTGGCCAGTTCCGAGCATTTCTCATAGCCGAGCACGGGCACCAATACCGTGACGATGCCGACACTGTTCATCACCAGCTCGTTGCAGCGCTCGCGGTTGGCGGTGATGCCGTCAACGCAGCGTTCGCGCAGCGTGTCGCAGGCGTTGGTCAAGAGCCGCTGGCCTTGGGCAATGGCAAATCCCATGGTTGGCTCAAAAGCGTTCAGTTGCAATTGCCCGCCCTCGGCGCACATTGAAATCGTCACGTCATAGCCAACCACGAGATAGGCCGCCTGGTTGACCACTTCGGGAATGACCGGATTGACCTTGCCCGGCATGATGGACGATCCCGCCTGCACGGCAGGCAGGTTGATTTCGCCAAAGCCCGCGCGGGGCCCGGACGACAGCAAGCGCAGGTCGCTGGCGATTTTGGACAGCTTGATGGCCGTGCGCTTGAGGACGCCGGAGAACATCACGAACGCGCCGGTATCGGATGTTGCCTCGACCAGATTTTCGGACCGCGTGATCGCCTCTCCCGATATGTCGGACAGCCGGGCGATGACAATGTCGGTGTAGGCCGGGTCGGCGTTGATGCCGGTGCCGATGGCGGTGCCGCCAAGATTGACTTCGCGCAGCAGCGAAAGAGCGTCAGTGAGCCGGGCCATGTCTTCGCGGATGGTGATGGCGTAGGCGTTGAACTCCTGGCCCAAGGTCATGGGCACGGCATCCTGCAATTGGGTGCGCCCAATTTTGAGGATATCAGAAAACTGGCGGCCCTTGTCGGCAAAGGAATCGGCCAAGCGGCCGAGCGCGGCGACCAGTTTGTAGGTGGCGAAGATCGTCGCGAGGCGCAGCGCCGTCGGATAGACGTCGTTGGTCGATTGCGACATGTTGACGTCATTGTTGGGGTGCAGCGCCGCATAGTTTCCCGGTGTTTCGCCGAGTTCGATCAGTGCCAGATTGGCGATGACTTCGTTGGCGTTCATGTTGGTCGAGGTGCCTGCGCCGCCCTGGATCGGATCGATGATGAAAGCATTGTGGTGCTTGCCGGCGATCAACTCCTTGCAGGCGGCGCGGATGGCCTTGGCCTTCCTGGCTGACAGAGAACCGAGCTGCTGGTTGGCGTCCGCCGCTGCCCATTTGACCATGGCGTGGGCGCGGATGATTTCCGGATACTCGGCAAGCGTCCTGCCGGAGATCTGGAAATTCTCGGCGGCGCGGTGGGTGTTGATGCCGTAAAGCGCGTTCAGCGGAATATCGACGGTTCCGAGAAAGTCCTTCTCGGTGCGCTTTGTTGGTGATGCGATCATTGCAATCCGCCTCCCAAACGGTCGCCCAAGGCCATCCGGCCGCCGGCTCATGCTGGAAGCAGATGGCCGTTTTTGCTCAGGAAAAGCAAGAATGAATGCGTTCAGGGCGAAAATTCAGCGAAAATCGCTGAAATGTCTGCGATTCACTGCGCACGCAGGGCAAAAACCGATGAATTATCCGGATCCCGGTAATTATTGCGGCAAACGCTACAAACAGCAAATTGCGGCGTCATTCATGGACGGCGCAGCCTGGCCACGAATCCAGAGCGGATTGCGGTGAAACTGTCACCTGTCCGGCGTCTGCTTCCTGTTCGGCGGACGATCACAACGATCCGAACCCCTGGATTCCGGGCCTCGCTACGCGATCCCGGAATGACGGCAAGGAGGTGCGGTCAGTCCGCTGCAAGGGCAGGTCCGAGTTACCAAAGCGAACAAACTTCAATGCAGGATTTGGCTCAGGAACAGCTTGGTGCGCTCGTGCTGCGGGTTCTTGAAGAACTCCAGCGGCGCGTTCTGCTCGACGATCTGGCCACGATCCATGAAAATCACCCGGTCGGCGACCTGGCGGGCAAAGCCCATTTCGTGGGTGACGCAAATCATGGTCATGCCTTCTTCGGCAAGCGAGACCATTGTTTCCAGGACTTCCTTGATCATTTCCGGATCGAGCGCCGAGGTCGGCTCATCAAACAGCATGACGCGCGGGTTCATGCAGAGCGAGCGGGCAATAGCCACACGCTGCTGCTGGCCGCCGGACAATTGTCCCGGATATTTGTTGGCCTGCTCGGGAATCTTGACCTTTTCGAGATAGTGCATCGCCACTTCCTCGGCCTTTTTCTTCGGCATCTTGCGCACCCAGATCGGGGCGAGCGTGCAGTTCTGCAGGATGGTCAGATGCGGGAAGAGGTTGAAATGCTGGAACACCATGCCGACTTCGCGGCGCACTTCATCGATCTTCTTCAGGTCGTTGGTCAGCTCAATGCCATCGACGAATATCTGGCCCTTCTGGTGCTCTTCCAGCCGGTTGATGCAGCGGATCATCGTTGATTTGCCGGACCCGGACGGGCCGCAGACGACAATGCGCTCGCCCTTTTCGACATTCAGATTGATGTCCTTGAGCACATGGAATTCGCCATACCATTTGTGCACTCCAATCATCTGGACTGCGGGGACGGAAGCGGCGGCAGTTGCGGGCTCAGCCATGGTCTTGTGCTCCTAGTGCTTATGTCCGGTTTCCAGCTGCCGTTCCATGAACTGCGAATAACGCGACATGGCAAAGCAGAAGGACCAGAAGATGAAGGCCGCGAAAATGAGGCCCGTTTTGGGGGTGGACGGCGACGCCCAGGCGGCGTCGGAGAAGTTTTGGCGCACAATGCCCAGCAAGTCGAACATGCCGATGATGTAGACCAGGCTCGTGTCTTTGAAGAGCGAGATGAAGGAGTTGACGATAGAGGGGATCACCAGCTTCAAAGCCTGAGGCATGACGATAAGATACATTTTTTGCCAGTAGCCAAGGCCGAGCGAATCCGCGCCCTCATACTGGCCTTTCGGGATGGCCTGCAGGCCGCCGCGAATGACTTCCGCCATGTAAGCGGACGAAAACAGGGCAACGCCGACAAGCGCCCGCATCAGTTTGTCGAAGGTCGTGCCCGGCGGCAGGAACAGCGGCAGCATGACCGAGGCCATGAACAGCACGGTGACCAGCGGCACGCCGCGCACCGCCTCGATGAAGACCACCGACAGGAATTTGACGACCGGCAGCTTCGAGCGTCTTCCGAGCGCCAGAAGAATGCCCAGCGGCAGCGAGACCGTGATGCCTACAAAGGAGATGACCATTGTGACCAGCAATCCGCCCCACAGCTGCGTCTCCACTTCCGCCAGCCCGAACATGCCGCCGCGCAGCAAAATATAAGCAACGACGGGGAAAACGACAAAAAAGACAATGGCATTGAGCGGTTTGTAGGGGAGTTTGGGCATCAGCAGCGGAACAATCAAAGCCGCAAACAACAGACCGGTCAGCCATACGCGCCAGCGTTCGGCGTCGGGGTAGCGGCCAACGAGAAACTGTTGGAACTTTGCCCCGACGAAGGCCCAGCAAGCGCCGGACCAGTCATCGGGATGGATGCCGCCTTGGGCTGCCGTCGTGCAAAATGTGCGGTCAGTGCCAGTCCATTGAGCATCGACTACCAGCCATCTGAACATTGGCGGCAAAAGCCATGCAAGCACCAGCATCGCGAAAATGGACAGGAGCGAGTCCAGCGGCGTGGCAAACAGGTTCTTGCGGGCCCAGCCGATCAAACCGGTTTCCTTGAAAGGGGGCGGCAGCGACGGCTCTTCGATGGTGCGGACAAATCCGGTCATGATCAGCGCTCCACCAAAGCCATTTTGGCGTTGAACCAGTTCATGAAGAGCGATGTGAGGACCGAAATGCCAAGATAAGCGACCATCCAGACGGCGACGATTTCCACCGCCTGCCCGGTTTGATTGAGAATCGTGCCACCGACGGCGACCAGATCTGGATAGCCAATCGCGATGGCCAGCGACGAATTTTTCGTCAGGTTGAGGAATTGGCTGGTGAGCGGCGGAATGATGATGCGCATGGCCTGCGGAATCACCACCAGTTTCAATAGCTGGCCGCGCGACAGACCGACGGCTTGCGAGGCTTCGGTTTGACCTTTGGCAACGCCGGTGATGCCGGAGCGGACGATTTCAGCGATGTAGGATGCGGTATAGACCGAGAGCGCCAGATAGAGTGAAAGAAACTCTGGTTTGACCTGCGCGCCGCCCGACAGGTTGAATGTCGACAGTTTGGGGAACTCGATGGTGACCGGCATTCCAGTCAGGAAAAACGCCAGCGCCGGGAGCCCGATGACCAAACCGAAAGTGGTCCAGAGTACCGGGAATTGCTGGCCTGTTTCCTGCTGGCGTTTGCGCGCCATGCGCCAGACCACGATTGAAATGAGTATGGCGGTCGCCAACGCAATCAGAATGAGCCCGCTGCCTTCGCCCCAAACCGGCTTTGGCAGGAAAAAACCCCGGCTGTTCAGAAACGCGCCGCCGGGAATCTCGATCGATTGCTTGGGCTGCGGCAGGACGGACAGAACACCGAAGTACCAAAAAAAGATCTGCAGCAGCGGCGGTATGTTGCGGAAGGTCTCGACATAGACCGTCGCAAGCGACCGCACGAGCCAATTGCTCGACAAGCGCGCGATGCCAATGACGAAACCCATGATGAGCGCGGTGAGGATACCGACAGCAGAAACAATCAGCGTATTGATGACGCCCACATAGAGCGCGCGGATATATGTTGAATCGCTGCTGTACTGAATCGGCGTCTGGGCAATGTCGAAACCTGCACGCCCGTTCAAAAACCCGAAACCGGAGGCGATGTTGGCGCGTTTGAGGTTTTCGGCGGTATTGCCCAATATCCAGTAGACAAAGACGGCGAGCAAAACCGCGACGACGACCTGCGATACGATACCGCGTATCTTCGGGTCATAGAATAGCGCGGACAGTTGCCCTGTCCCGTCTTGCGATGCATCGCTGACAGCCACACTGCGCCTCCGTCAAACCGGTTTCGGGACCGTAGCACCGGCAACTGTGAAACTGCCGGCGCCGTTTACGGTTCGTCGATCAGCGGACCGGCGGAGCGTACTGGAGGCCGCCCTTGGACCACAGCGCGTTGATGCCGCGTGCGATCTTGAGCGGCGAGCCCGCGCCGACATTGCGCTCAAAGCTTTCGCCATAATTGCCGACAGCCTTGACGATGTTGTAGGCCCACTCATTGCCCAGACCCAGATCGGTGCCGATCTTGGTATCAGCTTCCTTGCCGAGGAAGCGCAGGATGTCCGGATTGGTCGAAGCGGTCATTTCATCGACATTGGCCTGTGTGATGCCGAGTTCTTCGGCATTCAGTGTGGCATTGAATGTCCATTTGACAATGTCAAACCACTGATCATCACCCTGGCGCACGGCTGGTCCAAGCGGTTCCTTGGAGATGATTTCCGGCAGAACGACGTGATCGTCCGGCGCGGCCAGAGACAGGCGCGTGGCATAAAGACCTGACTGGTCGGTAGTCAGAACATCGCAGCGCCCCGCATCATAGGCGGCGTTCACTTCTTCGTTCTTCTCGAAAACGACCGGCGAATATTCCATCTTGTTGGCTTTGAAATAGTCGGCGAGATTCAGCTCGGTGGTCGTGCCGGCCTGAACGCAAACGGACGCGCCGGACAGCTGCAATGCGGAATTGACGCCCGAAATCTTCTTGGAATTGATCATGAAGCCCTGGCCGTCATAGTAGTTGACGCCAATAAAGTTCAGGCCAAGCGCCGTATCGCGGTTGATGGTCCAGGTCGTGTTGCGCGCCAAAAGATCCACTTCGCCGGACTGCAGAGCGGTAAAGCGCTCCTTGGCCGACAACGGTGTGAACTTCACCTTTGTGCCGTCGCCAAAGATGGCTGCCGCAACTGCCCGGCAGAAGTCGACATCAAGACCGGTCCAATCACCCTTGTCGTCCGGGGCGGAGAAGCCGGCAAGGCCGACATTGACGCCGCACTGAACAAAACCTTTTGCCTTAACGTCATCGAGCGTTGCTGCACCTGCCGAAGTGAAGGCGGTTACCGCCAATGCTGCGCCAGCGAGCGTGGTTAGAATTTGTTTTTTCATTATCCTACCTCTGGTTACCCTTGATCATGTCATTGATTCCCGCCGTCAGTCTGCGGCAGGTTTATTCGCAGCGACTATCGTTCCCGTGCGGTTACACGTCGCCATGAAACCGTATCGAATGGCATTCCAAACCTTTGGTCAAGTGTGTATCGATTTAAGTTGGCCGCTTGCCATGCCGATTGGGCCATTTTTGGCGTTTTTGCCGGCAATGGCCACCGGAGACCGGCTAGTGTGTGGTTTATCGCGGAAAACCGCGACCTCAGCGTATTTTCGGCAACAAGCGGCCAGGCGCAATGCGGAAGACCACGCCTCTTCGTCCAAGCCAGCGCGCCAGAAACAGCGCGTAGAGCAGCCCAAGTGCAAAGCCGATGACGGTATCGGAGGGATAGTGGGCCTGCGCCGCCATGCGCGTTGCCGCGAACACCAAGAACAGCGGCAACACCAGCCAGCGCAATTTCGGGAACCAGATCATCAAAACCATGGCGACGGCGCCCATGGTTGTGGAATGTCCGGATGGCATGCTGGCAAAATCATATCCGCCGGCAAACGGCTCGAAATGCACCGGACCAAGCGAATCGATCATCTTGGGCCGCGCCCTGCCGATGGGAATCTTCAGGATGTTGACCATGATTCCCGAGACTGCGACCGATCCGAACAGATAGGCGGACTGGCCAAACAGCCGAAGCGCCCAAGCCTTGGCACGGTATTTCCAGGCGGACCAGTCGAGAAAGGCGGTGATCAGGAACAGGATCAGCGAGGGGAACAGATACCAGTTTGATTTGCCGACATCGGTGATTTCGCGCATTCCCGCGATGATCGGCGAGTGTGAAGCCATAATCGCGCGCATGACGCGTTCATCGGCAAAGACCATCAGCAATGTAGCAAGCACCAAGGCCAGAGCCGCGCCAGCCGTCATCGATCCGGTCCATGACGGCGACAGGATATGACGGTGCCGTTGTTGCAATGATGCGCCGGCGCGGCGAAAAGCGGAAACAGCGCCAGGCCGCTTAGTTTTTATCACTGCGCCTGTTGGCATTTCAAACCGGCCTGAAATTGAGTACCAGTCGGCAGGTGCTTGGCACCATGCGTCCCGGAGGTGAGGCTTTATGGCGAAAACGACAGACAACGGCAACAGGGCTGCGCCCGGACTTGGCATCAATACGCGATTGGCGCACCAAGGCTATGATCCGCGCGACTATCACGGGTTTGTCAATCCGCCGGTGGTGCACGCGTCAACCGTGTTGTTTCCAGATGCCGCCACCATGGAAAGCCGGAACCAGAAATACACGTACGGCACCCGCGGCACGACCACGACCACGGCGCTGGAAGAGGCGATCAACGCGCTGGAAGGCTCTGCAGAGACCATTCTCGTGCCGTCCGGTCTTGCCGCTGTCACTGTGCCGCTGCTGGCGTTCTCGTCGGCAGGCGATCATCTGTTGATCGTTGATTCGGTCTATCATCCAACGCGCCGGTTTGCCGACACGATGCTGAAAAGGCTGGGTGTCGAGGTGGAGTATTACCCGCCCGAGGCCGGCGCGGACATTGCCCGATGGATGAAGCCGAACACCAGGATTGTGTTCACGGAATCGCCTGGTTCCAACACGATGGAAATGCAGGACATTCCCGCCATTGCCAAAGCTGCCCATGCGCATGGGGCGATGGTGATGATGGACAACACCTGGGCAACGCCTTTGTTTTTCAAGCCGTTGGACCATGGCGTTGATATTTCGATTCATGCGGCGACCAAATATCCATCGGGCCATTCGGACGTCTTGATGGGCACAGTGTCTGCCAACGCCACCTATGCGCACCAGCTGCGCGAGAGCCTGATCACGCTTGGCATCTGCGTCGGACCGGATGACGCCTACCAGATCCTGCGCGGGCTTCGCACCATGGGTGTGCGCCTTGAGCGGCACCAGCAATCGGCGCTGGCGCTGGCGCAGTGGCTGGAAACAGACAGCCGCGTGGCGCGGGTGCTGCACCCGGCCCTGCCCTCGTTCCCGTCGCATGATTTGTGGAAGCGCGATTTTTGCGGCTCATCCGGCGTGTTCTCGATTGTGCTCAATGGCGGCGGCAGGACAGAAGCGCACGCGTTTCTCGACGCACTCGAAATCTTCGGGCTTGGATTCTCCTGGGGCGGCTATGAAAGCTTGGCGGTCCATGTCTGGCTCGGGGACCGCACTATCGCCAAGGCACCGAGCGAAGGGCCTGTCATCCGGTTGCAGATCGGACTGGAGGATGCGGTGGATTTGCGCGCGGATATTGAGCGCGGACTGAAGGCGGCGGCGGGGTGAATCTGCAATTTGCTGGCTGATATCCCACCATCGCGCATTCTGGCAGTCGCCGACGCGTTTCCGCCGTTTTGTTCGACGGAATGCAAACCTCGAAAATCAATGGCATCCAGTCGCCCTATTTCAGCCATTTTCGTGACGAAGGGTGATTGTTTGTACGCTTTTGCCATTGTTTAGAGTTCAATTTCAGAATGAGTGAGTTCTCATTATCTTAGCTCGGGCCAAATATCCATATATAGTTGCCATGTCTGTATGCTAGAATTTTCTATTTATTTGTAATAAATGAATTTTTTCTATTTCCAGTATTTGATCGATATTTTATCATTTTTTATGGATTTCATGATGGACAATAATATTGAAGATAAATTGGGCAGATTTTTGCTAATGTCGATTTTTAGCGGCCTTTTTATGGCGCATATTTTGAGTATGATTAATCAATATTGGGATTCTGGTGGAGGTTTCTTTTGGCGTCTGGATTTCTATGCACAACTTTGCTCCACGCTTTTCATGGGATTTTTCTTCTACTATACGGTTCATCGGCTGCCGCCGCAAAATTGCGCCTCGGGCGTTATTCCACGTATCGTGGCCATAGGCGGGACTTTTTTGATGATGTTTCTGGTTGCCCTTCCTCCTGAACAGGTTGGGCCAGTCAGAGATCTCATTTCCGCCGTGCTGACGATTGCAGGCACAACACTCTCGATCTGGTGCCTTATCCAACTTGGACGCTCATTCTCCATCATGGCCACGGCGCGTGAACTTAAAACACGAGGCAGCTACGCGATCGTGCGCCATCCGCTTTACGCAGCGGAATTGCTGATGATGACCGGTATCATGCTGGGGCACGGCTCGCCGTTTGCGTTCGCGATGGGTGCGGTATGGCTACCGTTGCAGATTTGCCGTGCGCACTTTGAGGAACGCGTTCTGCGCAAGACCTTTCCGGATTATGAGGACTATGCCGCGCGGGTGCCGATGCTGATCCCGCTGATGTCTTGGCATTGGCGCGCACCGGTTAAACAAGGCATCTGAAACAGGATGGATACGCCTATCGGTAAAAGGCACATTGCAGCGAATTGGTTTGCGGATTCTTGATGTATGCTGATTCCTGCTGGCCTTACACAAAAACATGCAACACGGCTTCATGAACTCCATCAGCCCACAGGAACCAAATGAGCTTTGACAAACTGCGCGTCGCCAACACCAAGCGCCAGAAGGAATGGGACAAGGACAACCAGATCACCCTCTCCTACCGGGGTACCGAGCTTGGCGGCGAGGTCGGCGAGGCGCTCAACATCATCAAGAAACT
>JBAVTG010000269.1:0-2298 GCA_049696015.1 Rhizobiaceae bacterium
GGACGGGCCTTTTCAGTTTTGGGCGTCAGAAAAAGCCCCAATAAATGTTGCACTCCATCCAAGTGGTGCATCTGCATTCAATACTCAAGATCCAATTCACTAGGGAAGGTACCAGAATGGCAACCCAAAAGGGGAAAGACCTGTTGCTCAAAATCGTGCCGGTGGGCGGCGGGGCGGCGGTGACGGTGGCGGGGATGCGCACCAAGAAGGTGGCGTTCAACGCACAGGCGGTGGATGTGACTGACGCCGACTCTTCCGGACGTTGGCGCGAATTGCTGGCGGGCGCAGGCGTGCAGCGCTGCAGCCTTGGTGGCGCAGGCATCTTCAAGGATGCGGCAAGCGACGCACTGGTGCGCACGGCATTCTTCGGCGGCATCGTGCAGAACTGGCAAGTGATCATTCCAGACTTTGGATTGATCGAAGGCCCGTTCCTGATTACGGCGCTGGAATATGCCGGCAACCACGATGGTGAACTGTCGTTCGACATAGCGCTGGAATCCGCCGGTGCACTGACCTTTGGTGCAATCTGATGGCGGCGAATGCGCGGCGCGGCGAAATTGAAGCCATGCTCGATGGCAGGCAATACCGGATGTGTCTGACACTTGGTGCATTGGCCGAACTTGAACATGCACTGGGGGCGGGCGATCTTGTGGCGCTGGGTGAACGGTTTTCCACCGGCAGGCTTTCGGCCAAGGATCTAATGGCGGTTATTGGCGCGGGGCTTCGCGGCGCGGGAAATCAGGTTAGCGACAATGATGTTGGCCTGATGCAGGCTGAAGGCGGCGTGGCAGGCTTTGCCCAAATCGCCGCCGCGATGTTGCTGGCGACATTTGGCGAAGCGCAGGCAGCGCCGCAAACCCGGGGCTGAGCCATGGCGCAGCCGTTTGCCTGGGATGAGCTGGCGCGTTTTGCCTTTGCAGTCTTGCGCCTGACACCGGAAGAATTCTGGCGGCTGACCCCGCGCGAATTGGCCATGGCGCTCAGTGCCTTTGGCACGCAGGCGCAGCCGCTCGAACGGGCTGAACTCAACCAGTTGATGGGTCAATTCCCCGATGAAGGATAAGCCATGAACGAGACGATCAATGTTGAACTGCGGGCAGACACGCAAGCGCTGGAAACGGCGCTGAAGAATCTGGAAGACCGCTCGCGCCAGTTTGGCTCGGTGCTGACTGCGGCGCTCAAAGGCGCGGTTACTCAGGGCAAAAGCCTTGAAGACACGCTCAAAGGCGTGGCGCTGAGCCTTGCTGGCATGGCCCTGGATGCGGCGCTGAAGCCGCTGTCCGGGCTGTTTTCCTCGGCCTTGTCGGGCCTGTTCGGCGGGATATTGCCATTTGCCAAGGGCGGGATGACCGGCGGTGTGCAGGCATTTGCCTCTGGCGGCGTTGTCGCATCGCCGACCTATTTTCCGAACGGCGGCGGCATCGGGCTGATGGGCGAGGCGGGGGCCGAGGCGATTCTGCCACTGCAACGCGGCGCAGACGGAAGACTGGGTGTTGCGGCAGGCGGAAGCGGTGCGAAACCAAGCGTTGTCGTCAACATTGCAACGCCGGACGCGCAGTCCTTCCTGAAATCGCAGGCGCAGATCGCAGCGCTGGTGGCGCGCGCCGCCGGGCGCGGCAGCCGCTATTTGTAAGGCAGGTCCATGGCAAACTTTCAAAGCTTCCACGATGTGGTGTTTCCGCTGAGCGTCGCGTTCGGTTCGACCGTAACGCGTGAGCGCAAGGTCGAGATCATCCAGATGATGTCCGGGCGCGAACAGCGGAACCTGCGTTTTGCCCATTCGCGCCGCACCTATGACGCGGGCAATGGCGTGCGCTCAATGGCGGATGTGCGGGCAGTGATGGACTTTTTCGAAGCGCGGCGCGGGCCATTGGCCTCGTTCCGGTTTCGCGATCCGGTTGACAATGCGAGTGCGCCAAATGGCGGAGCGATTGCTATGGGAGATCAGCAAATCGGCACTGGCGATGGGCTGACCAACCGATTCAAACTGACCAAAGCTTATGGCGCTGGCGCAGACATTTATCGCCGTCCTGTGCGGCGGCCAGTGGCGGGAACGCTGCAGGTTGCGGTCAATGGCGTGGCGGCGCTGGCGGCGGATTTCAGCTTTGACTATGCGACGGGAGAGGTTGTCTTTGCAGCGGGCAAGACACCAGCGGCGGGCGCGCTTGTTACAGCCGGATACAGCTTTCATGTGGAGGTGCGTTTCGCCTCCGAAGCGCTGAGCGTCAATGTCAGCGCCTTTGAGGCGGGCGAGTTGCCGTCGATACCATTGATCGAGGTGATGGCATGAGAACGCTT
>JBAVTG010000270.1:0-5277 GCA_049696015.1 Rhizobiaceae bacterium
GACGGTTTCCGCAACTGGTCGAAGAAGGACTATGTGGTCACGCCCGAGGAAATGCTGCTCGACCGGGCGCAACTGCTTGGCCTCACAGCTGCCGAAATGACGGTTCTGGTCGGCGGCATGCGCGTGATCGGCACGAACCACGGCGGCACCAAGCATGGTGTGTTCACTGACCGCGAGGGCGCGCTGACGAATGACTTCTTCGTCAACCTGACCGACATGGCCTATTCGTGGAAGCCGACGAGCAACGGTCTTTATGATATCCGCGACCGCAAGAATGGCGTGACGAAATGGAAGGCAACGCGGGCAGACCTGGTGTTCGGGTCAAACTCGATCCTGCGCGCCATTGCGGAAGTGTATGCGCAAGACGATGCGAGCCAAAAGTTCGCAAATGACTTTGCCGCCGCATGGACCAAGGTCATGAACGCCGACCGCTTTGATCTGATTGCGTGATCAACAGCCACTCAAGATGATGATCGCCCGGGGCGCAAGCTCCGGGCGTTTTTCATGATTGGCACTTTGCAATCCGGAGAAAGTCTGGGTCGTCGGGACAAGCCCGACGATGACGAGAGTGTGAGTGCTGCCCTGAACTTTGTGAATGTGCGTCAAGCAACCCCAAGCTTCGTTATCGTCTGGTTTGTCCCGACGACCCAGACTTTCCGCCCTCAATTTCATTCGGCGATAGAAATCCGGCAACGAAGGCGCTATGGCCCTTGCAGTATGGCAATTTCGGGAAAGGACCGATCATGCGCCTGGGTGGAAGAATGGCTGCGGCAGCCGAGGTTTTGGCTGACATGGCAGCGCGCAAGCGGCCGGTGGCCGATGCGCTGAAGGATTGGGGTCTGTCGCACCGCTTTGCAGGGTCCGGAGACCGTGCGGCAATCGGCAATCTTGTGTACGACGCGCTGCGCAAGAAACTGTCACTGGGCTGGCGCATGGGCGATGACGCGCCGTTGCCGCTGGTGTGCGCTGTGTTGCTTGATGGCTGGAGCGAAACACCGGCCTCGCTGATGGCCAAGCTTGAAGGTGACCGTTTCGCCCCGCAATTGCCCTCGCCAGAGGTACTGAAAGCCTTTGGCGCAGCCGATCTTTCCAAAGCGCCGGATCATGTGCAGGCTGATGTTCCCGAGTGGACCGTGCCGCACCTGAGGGCGATGTTTGGCGATGATTTCATTGCCGAATGCCAGGCGCAAACCGGCCGGCCGCCGGTGGACATGCGGGCTAACCGGCTGTTGTCCACCCGCGACAAGGTCTTGGCAGATCTGCCGCAAGACATCGGTGTTGTGCCATCCAAACTCGTCGCCGATGGATTGCGCATTCCAGCTGGAGCCTGCGACTACCGCCAGCCGAACATTCAGGCCGAACCTGCGTTCCAAAAAGGCTGGTTCGAAATCCAGGACGAAGGCTCGCAGCTGGCTGCCAATCTTTCCGGCGCCGCGCCGGGCGAGAATGTCCTGGATTATTGCGCTGGCGGCGGCGGCAAGACACTTGCGTTGGCATCGTTGATGAACAACAAGGGCCAGGTATTTGCCACCGACAGCGACAAGGTGCGCCTGGCGCCGATATTCGACCGGCTCAAACGCGCCGAAACGCGCAATGTGCAGGTCAAATCCGCCAAGTCCGATTTGTCGGATCTGGAAGGCGCGATGGACATGGTGCTGATCGACGCGCCATGCACCGGGGCAGGGACATGGCGGCGGCGTCCCGACGCCAAATGGCGGTTGTCGCCGCCACAGCTTGAAGCCCGCATCAAGGAGCAGGCCTCCATCCTGCAGTCGGCCAAAACCTATGTGAAGCCGGGCGGCCGCCTTGTCTACATCACCTGCTCGCTGTTCCGCGAAGAGAACGAAGCGCAAGTCGAGGCATTTCTGGCCGCAAACAGCGACTTTGCTGCCACAAGCGGGAGTGATTTGGCTGGGCAAGGCAAACTGGACGAGCAGCTGTTCCTCGTCGGCAAGTTCGGGCTCACCCTGACGCCGCGCCGCACCGGCACGGACGGTTTTTTCGTTTCAATGCTGAACAGGTCCGCCTGACGGCATGCGTGGTTTCCTTGATTCCCCGGCGGCATTGCTGATCATTGTCGGTGCGCTGCTGGGTGCCAACTTTCCGATTGGAAAACTTGCCTCGGGGGCAGGGGTGCCGGGTCTCGTTTGGGCCGCGCTTCTGTCGATTGCGGCGACACTCGCGCTTGGCGCTTACATGCTGGCAGCGCGCCGGCGGATGCCGCTGGACGCGAACCATCTGCGTTATTTCACGGTGACGGCGCTGACAGCCTATGCCGTGCCGAACACGCTGGTGTTTGCAGCCATCCCGCACCTTGGCAGCGGATTGACATCAATCTTCTACGCCCTGTCGCCGATCGTCACGCTGGCGCTTTCAGCGCTTGCGGGCCTGCGCAAGCCGCGTCCGCTGGAACTTGCCGGGATCGCCGTCGGCTTTACCGGTGCGCTGTTGGTGGTGAGCGGGCGCGGCGAGATTGGCAAACCTGCTGATCTCATCTGGCTCGCGGCAGGCGCACTGGTGCCGGTCAGCCTTGCACTGGGCAATGTCTACCGGACGCTTGATTGGCCCAAAAACGCAGATCCGGTGTGGCTGGCGGTCGGCAGCCATGCCGTTGCCGGTCTTGCACTGAGCGCACTGGCGCTTGGCCTGTTTGACACCAATGAAATCGCCCGAGCCGGATCCATTCCCGGCGCCGTCTTGATGCAGGCGTTGGCAAGCTCGCTGATGCTGCCGCTGTTCTTCCGGCTGCAGCATGTCGGCGGGCCTGTGACGCTCAGCCAGATCGGCATAGTCGCCGCCGCAGTCGGCGTCGGCATCGGGGCATTCGTGCTGGGCGAGCGTTATGCAGTGATCGTCTGGGCAGGGGTTGGAGTGATCGCTTTGGGAGTTTCACTGACCGTCATCTCGCGGCTGCGCGAGCCGAAGGATTGATCCGGCTCGGAACCTTTTTCGTAATACAAACGTTACGCAAATGAAGGACATGCCCATGAACCGCTACCTGACACTCGGACTTTTCATCCTTCTCGTGCTCGGCGGCGGCACGGCCATTGGCTTTTCGACATTGCCGGGCGAATGGTATGCGGGGCTGGCAAAGCCAGTGTTCAACCCGCCGAACTGGATTTTCGGACCTGTCTGGACCATCCTTTACGTGATGATCGCTATCGTCGGCTGGCGGCTTTGGGAAAACCATCGCACCAGCACATCAATGAAAATCTGGTGGGCGGCGCTTGCGTTCAATTTCATCTGGTCGCCGGTGTTTTTCGGCGCGCAGATGCTGGGCGTGGCGCTGGTCATTATCCTTGCCCTGCTGGCATTGATCTACCTGTTTATTGCAAAGACATGGAACCTCGACCGGATATCGGCTTGGCTGTTCATTCCCTACGCAGCCTGGGTATCGTTTGCCACGCTGCTCAACGCATCGCTTTGGTGGCTGAATTGACAAGCGACGGGCTTTGCCGCATCGCCGACACATGACCGACACACCGCTTTACATCGCTGCTGGCTCCACCCGCATCCTCTTCGTTATGGCTGCAGAGCCGGAATACGGCCCGCATCTGCGCGCCCGGTTCGAGCCGCTGATGACGGGCGTCGGGCCGGTGGAATCGGCGATGGGTTTGGCCGGGTTTCTGGGTGAGCGCAAAGCCGCAAATGACTTGCCCGCACTGATTGTCTCACTCGGCTCTGCCGGGTCGCGCTCCTTGGAGCAGACAGAAATCTGCCAAGCCTCGTCCGTTTCCTATCGCGACATGGATGCGAGTCCCCTGGGTTTCGAAAAGGGCAGGACGCCGTTTCTTGACTTGCCAGTCGTTCTGCCGCTCGAGCCGCACATTCCCGGCATCAAACAAGCATCGCTCTCCACAGGCGCCAATATCGTTTCCGGCGCCGCCTATGATGCGATCGATGCCGAGATGGTGGACATGGAGACCTATGCGCAGAAACGCGTGGCGATGCATTTCGACATCCCGCTCATCGGCCTGCGCGGCATATCCGACGGCAAGGCCGAGCTGCGCCACGTCGATGACTGGACCGAATATCTGCATGTGATCGACGAGAAGCTGGCGGGGGCGGTGGATTTGATTGTTTCGTCACTTGGGGCCGGATTGTAAAACATTCATCCAAACGGTTGACTATTGCAAAAGCCGGGGTATATTCATCCATATGGTTGAACATCAGTCAGATGAATTGCGGCTCTCGGAAATTCTGAAGGCAACAAGCGACCCGACCCGAAGGTCCATCCTCACCACGCTGGTGCAAGAAGGGCCGACACGAGTCACCGATCTGGCGGCATACTATCGCATGAGCCTGAACTCGGTTTCCAAGCACATCAAGGTGCTGGAATCCGCAGGTCTTGTCGCGCGCAAAACGGCGGGCAGGGTGCACTGGATCAGTGCCGAACTTGGCCCGATTGCGCTCATCGACGGCTGGTTCAAACAACTGCGTTCAACCTGGGAACTGCGTCTTGAGAAACTGGACACTTTGTTGAACGAGGATGAGTAAAATGAGCGACCTGAGCTTGACCGTAAACCGCCGCATCAATCAGCCCGCAAAGAAGATTTTCGATGCATGGTTGAACCCGGAAATGATGGCCAAATACATGGTGCCGGACGACAGCTTTACCGTGCCGCATGCCGAGATTGACGCGAAAGTCGGCGGCCGCTTTTCTTTCATTGTCAAGAAGGACAAGGAAAGCCCGCATGCCGGAACCTATCAGGTGATCGATCGCTATTCGAAGATCGTCTTCACATGGGAGTCGCCATTTTCGGCAGAGGGATCATTCGTCACGCTCACCTTCACACCTGTCGAGGGTGGCGCGACCGATGTTGAACTGACCCATGTGAAGTTCCTCAGCGAAGAAAGCCGCGATGGTCATAAGCGGGTCTGGGGGACCATCCTGGCCACACTTGGCGATCTGGTCAGTTGAAGCTGAAGCGGCCCGGCGCTTCTGCAACCGGTTCTTCAGGAAGGGCCAATCGATGAATCAATCCCTTAACGGGTTGATTCATCCTGTGAACTGGCTGAATCAGACTGTTGGCAGTTGCGCCTAACCCGTTGCGCCGACTCGCGCTTTTCTTTATGGCCTCGCCATGAACACGACGCCGCACCAATCCATCCTCATCATTGATTTCGGCTCGCAGGTCACCCAGCTCATCGCGCGGCGGGTGCGCGAGACCGGGGTCTATTGCGAAATCCATCCGTTCCAATCGGCGGCGAAAGCCTTTGAAAAGATGCAGCCGAAGGGCGTGATCTTTTCCGGCGGACCGGCCTCGGTGCTCGATG
>JBAVTG010000271.1:0-8863 GCA_049696015.1 Rhizobiaceae bacterium
GCTGGCATGCTTGACCGGTCTCACGCCCACGCCTAACTTGAGAAGCGGTTCGGGGCTGTAGCTCAGCTGGGAGAGCGCGTCGTTCGCAATGACGAGGTCAGGGGTTCGATCCCCCTCAGCTCCACCATATTTTCAATCGCGCCATGTCTTCGCCAAGCGCTTTTTCCAGTTGACACCTGTCAACGAAAACGGGCCATTTCGTTTGCATGGTATGAACATGATCCAAACAAGCGGAATTCTCACACTCACGCTCAATCCGGCACTCGACTGCTCGTCCGAGGCTGAAACCGTCTGGCCTGTGCGCAAGGTCCGCACTTTCAACGAAACCTATGTGGCGGGCGGCGGCGGCATCAATGTGGCGCGGGCGATCACCCAGTTGGGCGGCGAGGCGACGGCGCTTTACTTTGCCGGCGGCGCTACCGGGGTTTTCCTCGGCGAACTTCTGGATGCAGCCACTGTGCCCCATGTCGCGGTGCAGATAAAAGGCAACACGCGCATCAGCCACAATGTCTTCGATCGCGCCACGCGGCAGGATTTCCGTTTTGTCCCGGACGGGCCTGAAGTCAGCAAAGCGGAAATCGATGCGCTTCTTGCAAAACTCGAAACCCTGTCGCCGCGCTGGATCATCGGCTCAGGCAGCCTGCCGCGCGGCGCCACTATCGATATTTACGCGAAGGTGGCAGATATAGCCAAAGCCAAGGGAGCGCATTTCGTTCTCGATACATCGGGGCTTGCATTGAAGGCGGCGCTGGCGCACGGCGGCCTTTCGCTGATCAAGCCAAGCCTTGGCGAGTTGGCAAGCATCGGCGGCGTGCCGCTGAATACCCGGGAAGAACAGGAGGCCGCCGCGCTCGCCCTCGTTCGATCCGGCGCTGCCGAACGCGTGGCGGTCACGCTCGGCAAAGACGGCGGGTTTCTTGCCGATAATGGCGGCATATTCGGCGCGCCCGCGCCAAGCGTGGAGGCACTCTCCGCCGTCGGCGCTGGCGACAGTTTCCTTGGCGCCATGGTGCTGTCGCTGGCGCAAGGCGCAACCAGCCGCGAAGCCTTCCTGACCGGAATGGCCGCCGGCGCCGCCGCCTGCCTCACCATCGGCACGCAGTTATGCCACAAAACCGATGTGGACCGGATTTTGGCAACCATAAAGGCGCAAATCAGCTGAAATCCTGCCGCGCCGCCCAGAGCATGCCGCGCTCGAAAATTGTCGCCATTTGCGGAACCTCGAACTCATCCGCCGTATGTCCGAGCGCCGAATAAAACACCCGGCCTTTTCCATACTTGCGTTTCCAAACCACCGGCATGACCACGCCGCCGATGCCTTCGAAATGCGCGTCGGTGAACGTTGTGGTCGCCAGCACTTCGTTCGACGGATCGACATGCATGTAATACTGCTCGGATTTGTACGGAAAGGCGCTGATCCCCGCCATCACCGGATCATCGCTGCGGCTGATATCAACCGTGTAATCAATGATGTTGCCGGGATGTGAAACCCATTGCCCGCCGGTCATGAACTGATATTCGGTCTCCTTGCGGAAAGCATCGCACATCATGCCATGCGCGCCGGCAAGGCCAACACCGCCCCGGACAGCCGCTGTCAGCGCATCCAGTTCTTCCTTGATGATCTCGGACATGGTGATCATCGGCACGATGAGGTCGAACGCAGCAAGGTCCGTTTGCGCCAGAATGGCGGTTCCATTCTCAACCTGCACAACAAAGCCGTTGCGCGCCAGCATGTCCCGCGCGATTGCCGCAGATCGTTCCGGCGTATGGCCTTCCCATCCGCCCCAGAAAATCAATGCGCGTTTGGTCATCTAAATCTCCGTGCGACAAGTGACAGGCGGCTGTTCGCCGGATATGAACCATTACAGCCGCAGTCAAGCCTTGGCCGCATCATTTGGCAAGGCCTGACTTGCCCCGCCCGAAAGTAATTCATGTCAGACATCCGCCATCCATCGGCAGACAAGTTCGCAGCCTTCCGCCACCGTTCGTTTCTGCTGTTCTGGTTGTCGCGGTTTCTGGCCAATTTTGCGGTGCAAATCATTTCGGTCTCGGTCGCCTGGCAGGTGTATGACCTGACGCGCGACCCGTTTGATCTGGGACTGGTTGGCATCCTGCAGTTTGCGCCTGCATTGCTGCTCGTGCTTGTCACGGGCGCTGCTTCCGACCGTTATGGCCGGCGCGTGATCATGGCGATCTGCGAATTGATCGAAGCCGGCGCTGCGGCAGCGCTGCTTTACCTGACACTGACCGGATCCACATCGGTCTTGCCCATATTTGCAGTTCTGGTCATCATTGGCATTGCCCGCGCCTTCTTCGGCCCTGCTGCTGCGTCCCTGGTGGCAAATCTCGTCCCAGCTGAAGATTTTGCCAACGCCGTCTCGTGGAATTCATCTGCCTGGCAGGTGGCAAGCATTGTCGGCCCGGTTGGCGGCGGCTTGCTGTACGGCCTTTCGCCCAATGCCGCCTACGCTGTTGCACTGATCTTTCTGGTCATTGCCGCAAGCGCCATCATGCTGATCCCCAAGCCCAGGCAGCATTCGACCATGCATGGCAATGCCCTGGAAAACATCTTGGGCGGCTTCACTTATATTTTTCGCGAGAAGATCGTGCTGGGCGCCGTCTCGCTCGATCTGTTTGCCGTGCTGCTCGGTGGCGCGGTTGCGCTCTTGCCGGTCTATGCGCGCGACATTCTGGTGCTTGGCCCATGGGGTCTGGGTCTGTTGCGCGCCGCGCCCGGCGTGGGCGCCGTTGCAATCGCGCTGTGGCTTGCCGGCCACCCGATCCGTGACCATGCAGGCTACATACTCTTCATTGCCGTGGCTATGTTTGGCGCTTTCACCATCGTCTTTGGCGTCTCCGCCATTCCATGGATTTCCATTGCTGCGCTGGCGGCCCTTGGCGCTGCAGACGGCATCTCGGTCTATGTGCGCGAGGTGCTGATTCAGCTGTGGACACCTGATGCGCTGCGCGGGCGGGTCAATGCCGTCAACATGGTGTTCGTCGGCGCATCGAACGAACTCGGCGAATTTCGTGCCGGAATGATGGCCGCAGCCATCGGCGCTGTTCCTGCCGTGGTCTTCGGCGGTGTCGGGACGATTGCCATAGCGCTCATTTGGGCAAGCCTCTTCCCGGCGCTGCGCAAGGCGCGCAGCCTGTCCGGCGGAGTATGATTCAATTCGGCGCTAACCCGGCAGCGCGCGATACTTTCTGGCGCAACTCCACCCGGTCACGACTGGTAATGCCCATCAGTTCAGCGATGCGCCAGACCAGATTGTCTTCCAGTTCGTGCAGTTCGCCGTCGGCATACACAACTTCCCAGATCAACTCGAGCAAATGCAGGCGCTCGCCTTCCGAAAGGCGCACCAGCACGCTGGTGAACCGGTAGAAGTCCACTGACTCTGCCTCTGCCGCTTCCGCTTTATCCAATAACGTCGCCAGCGCCTGGCCTTCGACGTCAAAGCGGTCGGAGATGAGATCACGAAGCGCTGTCAGTTCCGATTCGTGCCGCACGCCATCGGCATCGACGACGGCAAACATCAAAGCCGCCGCTGCCAACTGCAGCGATGTCGTCTCTTCCGCCGCAGCCGCGCCGGTGCCCAGTGAATCGAGGAAGGCAACAAACCGTTCAAACATGATTGCCCTCAAAAGAGCCGGAAGCGTTTTGGCTGCGGCTCGCCATCGGCGCGCTGCTTGACGCCCGGGTCATCCGGGATCATGGGCAATGTGTCAGTGACCGCTATTTCCGTTGTGCCGGGCAATCGCACCGGTGCTGCGGCAACTGTTTCGACCGCGTCAGTTTTCAACGTAGCCGCCTCTGCGGCTTCCACTGCCACTGGCGCTACCGGGGCCGGCAACTCTTCAGGCTCGGACTCTTGACTGAACTCCAGCACCGGCTGCAGCCGCTCCACCGGCACTTTCCATTCAAACGCATCAATGCGGCCCGAAACAGGTGAAATCGGCATCCAGCGTTCCGAGACCATGCCGTCAGCCGTCCATGCCGGATCGCGCGGCGCCCTCAGCGCCCGCGCCAGATGCGCCCGCACCTTGCCTTGGCTGCGGCTGTCAGCCTGTTCAATATCCGCGAGGATCAGGTGGATGGATTCGCGCGGTGAGGAATTCAGCGCAGCTTCCGCATGCTTGCGTGCTTCGCCCAGCTGGCCCGCAGCAAGTGCGGCCCGTGCAATGGCAATGTCGCTTTCCGGGTGGCCGGGTGCGAATGCAGCAAGCGCCTTTGCGCGCCTCAATCGCTCTTCCGGCTTGTCGCCTCCCCTGCCAGCCACGTAAAGCGCAGCGAGTTCGGGATGAGGATTGATCTTGTAGGTATATTCAATGGTCCGCAGCGCCTTGCGCGGATCATTCAGTTTGTTGAGCGCTTCGGCAAGGGTTGCTGCTGCAGGCACCAATTCTGGTGCGAGCCGGTTGGCTTCCGCCGCTGCCGCGCGGGCAGCCTGTGCATCATCAGCCAAAAGCGACATTGCCTTGCCGGTAAGCAAAACGGCCCGTCGCCGCCGGTCTTCGTCCTTGGAAATGGACTTTGCCGATTTCTGCTGATCCAGAAGCCCGATCGCGCCGTCATAATCGCCATTGGCAATGCGGTTTTCCATCGCCACCTTGCCCGCCCAGCCAAGCTGCGGTGCAGCCTCTGCCGCACGGTTGGCAAAATGCCGCGCTGCGGCGACATCACCCAGCCGCTCGGCCTCCAGGAACAGGCCGCGCAAGCCGATCAGCCGGGTTTCCGGATCATCGACCATGGCCTCGAACAATTTGCGGGCAGCATCAGTGCGTCCCTCAAGTAGGGTTGCCTGTGCATCAAGCAGCTTGATCAGCGGCTCCTGATCGGCCGACAAAAGCTTGCCCGCCTGCTTGGCCATGCGCCGCGCGGCGGCACCGTCACCGGCGCCGGCCGCAATAATGCCGGTGGAAAGCGATTGATATCCCCGGTCACGTTTGCGGGCGCGAAAGTGCCGCCGGATGAGGTCAGGTGATTGCACCAGGGTGCGGAGCAGCCACCAAAGCAACATCACCAGCACAATCAGCGCCACGATGGCGGTTACGGCCACCAGAAGCGTGACCTGATACTGCATGCCCTGCCATGTGACGGAAAGTTCACCGGGACGATCGGCCAGCCAGGCGAAACCGGCGGCCAGCACGAAAATCAGGATGACATAAGAAAGGATGCGGATCACAACTTGCCTCCTGCTGCGGTCAGGGCCAATTGCAGCGCTTTGGAGACAAGTGCGTCAGTGTCACGGCGCGCCTTAACCTGGTCGAGATAGGTCGCTCCCACTGTTTGCGCTTCGGCAGGCAGTTTGCCGGCTTCCGCCAGAACATTATCAAGGTCGCCGCGGCCTAAGCTCACTTCCATCCGCGCCACCACTGCCTCCGGCGAATCTCCGGCGATCTCGCCAACAGGCCGCGCCTTGACAATGTTTTTGGCGCTCTGCGTCAACCGCTCCCAAAGGCTTGCGTCAGGATTGGCCGGCTGGGCAGCGGTCAAAATGGCGGTAGCGGCGCCATCAAATCCGTTCACCAGATCCTGCCGGGACGGCACGCCCTTGGCCGCCAGCGTGCGCAAATCCTCGATGTCCGGCGATGCCGGGGCAACAGTCGCGTAAGTCTCAAGCTCGGCCATGAACGGCCCGCCACGGTCAATTGCCGCTTTCAAGCCGGACGCTGCAATCGCAAGCGCAACAGCCGATGCGCCGCCAGCTGCGGGCTGCGCGCTTTCAAGCACTGCCACCTTGTCACTGAGTGCCTTGATTACGCCCGCAGCAGCCGGATCAACGCTTGCGCCCGAAACCGGCAGGTTTGAAACTTTGCTCTCAAGCGCCGCAAGCCTATCTTCCAGCGCTTTAACCGCATCCGCGCCAACACCTGACGACGGCGTGGCCGCAACGCGGTCATTCAGCGCAGCGATCTCGTCCTTGATCGCTTGCTGGCCTGACACAAGCGGCGAAGGATCGAAAGCCGGAACCGATGAAAGCCTTGCAATGTCTTCCTTGAGGACTGCAACTTCAGCGCCGGAACCAAACGACGGCAATTGACCCGCATACTGCAGGCCCGCCGCCCCCAAAAGCGCTACCAGTCCGCCAAGAAGGCCAGCGCCAAGTTTGCCCACAAAGCCGCTCGGCGCGGATTCTGGCCCGGAATGCACCGGCGCAACTTGCGGGCCTGTGTCACTCACGGTTTCACTTTTCGCCTCGCTGACCCTGTCCATTTCCGGCAGCTCTGCCGCTGGTTCCGCTTCGTTAACAACCGCTTCGGATAAGTCTGCCGCTCGAGTCGGCGCCGCGTCGGGTTCGGCATTTGCCGTCAAATCAATGGTGACAGCTTTCGGCTTTTTTGAGTGGGTTTCGGGGCCTGGCAAATCTGCCTCCCTGGCTGAATGCGGATGAAAGATTGCCTCTAACCGGATTCATGCGTCTGACAAAGCAAGGAATCAATTGGCCCGATTGAACGTTGCCTGGAGCAATTCCAAAAGAGCCGCTTCAGTCGGCTCGACTGGCACTCTACAAGTGTTTTGGAAGTGCTTTCCAGCCGCCTCGGCAACGCGCGACGAAAGGCATATAAAGTGTGCGTTTTCAATCATTTGGCCGATGATTGGCGTTCCTGCATGCCGCGCAAGCTGGCCAACACTTTCAACAGACGTCAAAAGTACCGCACCGACACGCCCGCGGCTGGCGATATCCGTCAAATTATCAGTTGAGTAACTGACTGGTAAAGTGTCATAGACCTCGAAAATGCGGTGCTCAAAGCCGCCTTTTTCAAGCGCGTGGTCAAGATCAGGTCGCCGGACTCGACCCGCAAGGTAAAGCACAGAGGAATTGTCGCGAACGGTTGTGGTAAGCATCTCGATGAGGCGGGCGGCATCGCCGCCGGATGCCTGCACATCGGCAAAACCGGCATCGCGGGCCGCTTGCGCGGTTGCAGCCCCGGTCACCAAGACGCGCACGAGGCTGAACGTCGAAGCCAACGGCCTCGACAAATGGCGAAACGCTTGCGGGCTGGTTGCGACGATCAGATCAGGCCGGAAATCGTTAGCGGACTGTTCAAGCGCAACAGTCTGCGTCAGCGGCAGCACGACCGGATCAAAGCCGAGCGGGATCAGCCGCGCCGCCGTCTGGTCAGCTCCCGGCTGCGGACGAATGACTAGAACGCGCCGCCGCTCCATGGGTTCAGCCCCAGGACTTGAAAAAGTCCGCTCCGGCCTTTGCGCGGATACGCTCTGCCGCGCGCGCGCCAATGGCGACGGCGTCGGCCGCAGCACCTTCTTCGCCAATTTGATGCGAGACGGAGCCGTCCGGCGTCAGCACCTGGCCCTTGAAAGTGAGGTGTCCAGCGGCGACGGCCGCGTGGCCCGCCAGAGGCGTACGGCAATCCCCGTCTAGCCCGGCAAGAAACGCCCGTTCGCACATGAGAGCAGCTGTCGTTTCGCCATGGCCGATCCGCGCCAACATAGCCCGGGCAATGGCATCATCTTCGCGGCATTCGATGCAGATCGCCCCTTGCCCCGGCGCGGGCAAGAATGCCTCGATGCTGAGAATTTCTGTAACGGCCCCATCCAGCCCCAGCCGTTTCAGACCGGCCAGCGCAAGCAGTGTGCCGTCAACAACGCCATCAGCAACCTTCTTCAATCGGGTCGGCACGTTACCACGGAACATCACGACATTCAGATCCGGGCGGATCTGGCGGATTTGCGCCTGCCGCCGCAGCGAAGACGAGCCGATTGTCGCGCCGTGGGGAAGGTCCGCAAGCTTGTCGGCCTTGTGGCCAATAAACGCATCGCGGGGATCTTCGCGCTCCAGAAAAGCAGCCAGCAACAGCCCATCCGGCAACCGGGTCGGCATATCCTTGGACGAGTGGACGGCAATATCGATCACACCGGCAAGCAGCGCCTCTTCAATTTCCTTGGTGAAAAGCCCTTTGCCGCCAACTTCCGACAACGGCCGGTCCTGTATCCGGTCGCCACTGGTCGAAATCACGGCAATCTCGAATGCCTCTTCGGGCAGGGCATGGGCAAGAGACAGGCGTGCGCGTGTCTCATTGGCCTGATACAGCGCCAACGCCGAACCGCGTGTGCCGATTTTGAGCGGGCGAACCAGCGCCGATGTTTGCATTGCCAAAAGTCCGTGATACCGCAGGCCCGAATGTGCGCGCCATGCGCTTCCTCTATCTGCCGGCAGGCGGCGGGGCAAGCGCTTGCCGCAGATCACAAAGGACAGGAAATGCTGGTTCTGGCGTTGGAAACAAGCTGTGACGAAACGGCGGCCGCTGTTGTCGAGCGTTTGCCTGATGGCAGCGGCAGGATTGTCTCCAACATCGTCTATTCCCAATTTGACGATCATGCAGCCTTTGGCGGCGTGGTTCCGGAAATCGCCGCCCGCGCCCATGCGGAGCTCATACGCCCTGTAATTGACGCCGCACTTGCTGACAGCGGCCACGCTTTGGCGGATATGGACGCCATTGCCGCAACCTCGGGTCCCGGGCTGATCGGCGGATTGATCGTCGGCGTCATGGCAGCAAAAGCCATGGCAGCTGCGTCTGGCAAACCGTTCCTCGGTGTCAACCATCTGGAAGGCCATGCTCTGACCGCGACGCTGACTGACGCTATCGCCTTCCCCTATCTTCTGCTTCTGGTCTCCGGCGGCCACACGCAGGTCATCCTCGTCAAAGGCGTTGGCAACTACCAGCGCTGGGCGACAACCATCGATGATGCGCTCGGCGAAGCCTTCGACAAGACCGCCAAGCTGATGGGCCTGCCCTGGCCCGGCGGACCCGAAGTGGAAAGGCGCGCTGCGACAGGCAATCCCGCCCGCTTCGCCTTTCCCCGCCCGATGCGCGGCGAAGACCGGTTCGATTTTTC
>JBAVTG010000272.1:0-6731 GCA_049696015.1 Rhizobiaceae bacterium
CGGCGAGGATCTGGGACGGGTAGGCTTTGCCGGTGGCGAGGATGTGGGCGATGCGGGTGGTGAGGACGCGGGTTTTGCCAGTGCCTGCGCCTGCGAGGACCAGCACGGGACCGTCGGTGGTTTCGACGGCGCGGAGTTGCTCGGGGTTCAGGCCTTCCAGATAGGGCTTGTTGGATGCAGCGCCATGACGGGCAGCCATGAGCGCCCCTTGGGCGCGCGCAGCAATGCCCGGCGCCGCAGTCTGCGGCGGCTGGCCTTTGGGGGCGTCGAAAAACGGCATGTCATCGTCAAAGGGGTCGGACATCATGGGTATGTGGTGTGATTCGAGGCGAAAGGCAAAGAAACGGCCTAGTTTGCCATTCAGCCTTCGTTGCGCACGTCCCGGCGGTCAGTGAAGTTGAGGCGGCCTGCGATGATGGGGCGCAAAACGGCGGCCAGTTGCGGCTCGCTCGCAAGGATCGCGTCCAGTTCGGTCATCTGGTTGAGGGCGACAAGGCGAAGCAGATCGGTGCGCACGGCGCCATCGCTCTTGCGCGGGAGCGAAGCGACGGGCTGGACCTGTTCGACGCGCAGTTTGCCGAGCGCGGCGCGCAAATCAGGTGCAGCGGCCGACCCTTCGGCAAAGACATAGAGGCCGGTGCCGTGATTGGATTGGGCATAGGTCAACAGCGTCACATCCGACACGCCGGGCACGGATTTCAGGGCAGTGACGATCGACGGGCCTTCAAGATCGAGGCGGTCGTTGGTGCCTTCGCCATCGGACCAGTGAAACAGAGTGCGGGTGACGAAATTGTAGACGGGTTTGACTGATTTCAGCCAGAGGCGTGCAGGCAGGCTCTTGGTGGCCAGCACGGATTTTTCCCTGGGGGTCAAAAGGTTGGGTGCGAAAGAGCGCTTCTGCTTGAGCAGATGGCGCAAATCCTCATAGGCCATCATGCGGAAGAGCGGACCGCGGCGGCGGTGGACGGAGGCAAGCTGAAAATCGATGACGGCGGCGCGGCCATCGGGCCGCATCAGCCAGTTTTGCGGCTTGGCCAGATCATTGTGGGTGATGCCGCGCCGGCGCATGGCGCGCAATATGCGCCGGGCATCGCGGTAGAATGCGGCATGATCCGGACGGGCCAGCTGCAGCGGCGCTCCCTCGGTCCATGTACGGTAAAGGCCAGAAGCGTCAGTGTGGAGCAACTGCGGCGCGCCATCGATGCCCTTGACGATCTTGAGAGCGCGGATTTCGCGGCGGGCGAGAAGCCAGGCCAGGGGCCGCGACCAGAGCGGGGCAGCGGCGACATTGCGGAATATGATGCGGCTATCCGGCGCGCCGTCAAAGTGGCCGGTCCAGGTCTCTGAGAATATGTCCCGCTTGAAAACGGTGTCTTTGATGAAGGGTTGCATCACTATGCCCGCGAACTTGCGCGCCTTGGAGCATGCGGGCGGTGCAAAAAACAAGACTGAAATCGGCGTTGGACGGAATTGGGTCAGCGCTGATGCAAAAAGGTCAGCCCTTGGGGGCTCTCAGGCTTTGCTTGAGATTGAACAATTTGTTGGTCTTGGAAATGAGACTGAGGGTTTCGGCTGCCTGTTTTGATCCATATTTGTCTTTGGCGATCGTCAGGTATTTTGATGCCTCATCGAACCGCTGCGTGAGAAAATAGACCTGGCCGAGATTGTAGTAGACGGATGACTGGGTGAACCGCGCGCCTTGATTGATGTCCTTCAAGGCCATCTGGAGGCGGGTGATCGCTGTGGCATAATCGCCATTTTGAAGGGATACCCAACCGGCAGAATTCAACATGCTGATGTCTTTGATGCTTCGCTCAAGACGAATTTTCATTGCCTTTTCAAAGGCTTCACTGGACTTTGGATAGTTGCCAGCCTCATGCCAGGCAAGGCCGAGGTTGAACAGGGCGCGATAATAATCCGGGCGTTTTGCAACCACGGCTTCGAGAATTCCCACGGCACGCAGGGCATCCTTGCGCGCGCCATCCGGCGACTTGCCAAAGGGCAGGCGCAATTGCTTTGCGCGGTCCACTTCAGCACTGGCGACCGGATCGACAATCTGGCCAAATGAGTCTGCGGTCTGCGCGCGGGCGGGCGGGATATGGCCTATTGCCAGGATTGCCGCCAGCATCACCATTGCAAAGCGAAATTTCATGTCAGCCACCTTGCTGGGCCAGTGTTGCCGGGTCTGGCAGGGCCGGAAGTGCAATTTCCTCGACTTTCATGCGCTCGCTTTCCTTGGTCACAACCAGAATCTGGGCCTGCATTTTTTCGATCTTGTCGATGACTTCTTCCATCTGGAGCTGAAGCACCGCGCCATTGGCCACGGCACGGCTGACCGGCTTCATCCTCTCCAGCGGTTCTGGCTCTCCGTCCTTGATGATGAAAACCTTGCCAAAAGTCTCAGCATCCCAGCCAGAATTGATCAGGGATATTTTCAGGTTGACCGGTTTGGGAGCGAAGGCGTTCTGCGCCCACAGGAGCGCCAATTGCAGCGGCCCGGCGGCGATAAGGAGCGCCAGCGACAGATACATGAATAGCCGCGCAAGCTTGATGACATTTTCTTTGGGGTTCGGAGCGGCGATCACCTGATTGAGCGCCCGATAGCCAAGAATGGCCATCAAAAAGGCAAGGCCAACAAAGCCAAACCCCAAAATGGCCAGCGGATCGAGGGCAAATTCCTGCGCAATTTTATCAGACATCACTGTCTACTCCCGCGCGCCACCAAGAAAAAGACTACCGGAAATTGGCAACTATTCATAGCGGATTTGCGACGACCATCGCAGGAGTTCCAGCTGTGCAGGCCAAAAGGTTTGCTGATCGGCCAAATCTCACAAAACTTTCATTGGACATCAGGTGGGACCGACCTAATTTGCTTGAGCGGGGTGTTGACCATCAGGAGTTCCAAGTGATGACAAAGCCGACCATTACCCAGGACATGATCAACGCTTACGACGAATACACGCACCTGACGCTGGACCGGCGCGGGTTTATGGAAAAGCTCGCCAAACTTGCAGGTTCGGGCGCAGCCGCTGCGGCAATTGCACCGATGCTGGCGGCAAGTTCCGCGCAAGCGGCGATGGTTGAGGAAGCCGATGCGCGGCTTGAAGTTTCGGATGTGACCTATCCGGGGCAGGGCGGCGATGTGAAAGCATATCTGGCGCTGCCGAAAGAACGCGCGGGCAAGTTGCCCGGTGTGATCGTGATCCATGAAAACCGGGGCTTGAATGCTCACATCAAAGATGTGGCGCGGCGCATGGCGCTGGAAGGATTTGCGGCGCTGGCAGTGGACTTCCTGTCACCGGCTGGCGGCACGCCGGAGAATGAAGACACGGCGCGCGACATGATCGGCAAGCTCGATGGAGGGCAGACGACAGCCAATGCGGCTGCATCAGTGGCGTTCCTGAAGGGGCACGAAGCGGTCAATGGCAAGGCGGGCGCGATGGGCTTTTGCTGGGGCGGCGGGCTGGTGAACAGTCTGGCGGTTTCAGACCCCGGACTGGCGGCCGGCGTTGCCTATTATGGGCGGCAAGCGGCGGCGGCGGATGTGCCGAAAATCACAGCGCCGCTGATGCTGCACTATGGCGGGCTCGACGAGCGGATCAACGCGGGCATACCGGAGTTTGAAGCAGCGCTGAAGGCGGCGGGAAAGACATATGAGCTCTTTGTCTATGACGGCGCGAACCACGCCTTCAACAATGACACGTCCGAAGCGCGCTACAACAAGGCGGCGGCGGATCTGGCCTGGGGCCGGACAGTGGGATTTTTGAAGAAGTACGCGGTCTGAAGGGCGTGGCTTGTGATCTTGAATACTATGAAGCCTGCTAAACTGCACGGATATGGTTAATTTCAGCAGTTGTCAGATCTGGCGTCTGTTGGAAAACATAACAAGTATAGTCGCTTGATTGTAGTTGTTGGCAGTAGAAACCTGCAGTCTGCTTGCCGTATCAATTTTTCTTGCAAATCGTTAGGTTTTGGCATTATTATTATCATTCCACAGTGGGGCATTGTTGGGAGTGCCTCACTATGGATACAATCCGTAGAGATTTGAGCGAGTTGCATCCTGCAATTCGGGACAAGGTTCAAGCTGTGCTGGCGCAGCTTGCGAAGGAAAAAATACCCTTCAAAGTATTTGAAGCATTTCGACTGCCAAGCAGGCAGAGATTTCTTTTCAACCAGGGCCGCAAGACGGCAGGATCGATTGTCACGTTTCAAGATGCGTGGGGGTCGTTTCACCAGTATGGGCTGGCGGCGGATTTTGTCCTTTTTGAAAATGGCGGGTTCAGCTGGGATGACAAGGGCGCAAAAGCAGCATGGTGGTCCCGGCTGCACGAAATCGGCGCGATACACGGGCTCGTACCGGTCAAATTTGAAAAGCCGCATCTGCAAATTGTTGAATTGACCAGCCAGGATCTTCGCGAGGGACGGTTTCCTCCCGGCGATGAAACCTGGAATGCGGCGATGCGGGAGGCTATCAACAACTGGCCGGACGGCGCGCCGCCAACCAGCATCCTGGTTGACAAGCCGCCGTTGGCAGACTCGATCCAGGTCGAAAACCCAGCGGGTAATGTTCTTGCGTCGCAAAAGACAAAAGACGACTTTCCGGGGACAATCGGCCAGTCCGCATTGAATGCGGAAAAGATTTCGACCGCCAACTTCGAGCGGGCGCAGGACATTATCCGGCAGTTTGAGGGCGGATTTGCCAATGATCCAAAGGATCCCGGCGGGGCGACAAATTTCGGGATCACCCATTTGACGCTGGCGAAGTGGCGCAATGTTGCGTCAGTGACGCCGTTTGAAGTCAAGCAAATGGAGTACGCCGAGGCAAAGGCAATCTACAGGTCCGCCTATTGGGACAAGAACGCCTGTGGCAGCCTGCCGGGACCCATTGGTTTGGCTGTCTTTAACATTGGCGTGCACTGCGGGACTGCGACGGGCGCAACGTATCTGCAAAGAGCCCTGAATAAGCATGGCGCGAAGCTGGAAGTTGACGGTGACATTGGTCCGGCAACCATTGCTGCCGTGTCAATGGCGTCCATGCGCGATGTGCTTGCGGAGATGCTTGCGCTGTATGAGGAGCGCCTGAGAGGGCACAAAGACTTTGAACATTTCAAAGGCGGCTTTCTCAACCGGCTCAATACGTTGCGAAGCGCTTCGACAGCGTGGATGGAAGAACTTCCTGCACAGGGCCAAGTTGTTGACACTTCGAGGGAAAATCACACAGGAGCGAAGGGCATGTCTTTAGATATCACCAAACTCAAACAGCTGCTGGCCGAACTTCAGGCAACAATTCAACAACTGGACGCCAGTTCTGGCGGTGCGGCGGCACCGAGTGGAGACATTGTGGTTGCGGCTCCAACTCCAGTGTCGCTGCCTGTCAATGATGCCCTTGGAAAAACCGTTGGAAATCTTTTGAACGGAAAGAAATCTGCCATTGGGATCATCGGCGGTATCGTGGCGTCGATGATGTCCGGGGCGCAGCCTGGCAGCGCCTTGGGAGATGTCGGCGGCATCGTCAACAAGGCGCTTCCGTTCCTTGAAGGTCAAAGCGGAAATCTGCTTCCCTTATTTTTGGGCATGGCAGCATGGGGCGGCCTTGGGAAACTGGAGAAGTGGCTCGCACCACTTGGCGGCGTGATAAAGGCTCCTGGCTGACAAGCAGAGTGATACCGCAGGGGTCCGTTCAATGGCTGCGGCGGCGTGGGACAGGACTGACTTTACTGCCCGCGAGCGGCATGTGCTTTCAAAAACGCGCTGACGCGTTCACGGACTTCCCCACTGTGGCCGAGCAGCAGATGCCCGCCGGTATCCAGCGGCATGAAGGCCGCGCCGGGAATGTGGTCTGCGGCGTATACGCCAAAGGAGAATGGGTTGATGCCGTCGTCTTTCGCGTGGATGACCAGTGTCGGCGCGCTGATCTTGGCCAGTTCATACTTGGCTTTGGGGTCAATTGCCGCGCCCTCGTTGCGCAGGCCTGCGGTTCGCTTTGTGACCGGCAGAAAAGCGTCGATCAAGCCTTGGACGAATGGCGTGTCCGCCGGGGTGATGCGTGCACGGGCTTGCGGACTGATATCGAAAATCGGGTCGAAGCTTGCCGGTGAAAGTTTGACGATGGCCCAGAAGGCGAAGTCTGAACTGAACAGGACCTGGTATAGCCAGGCGGGGATTGGCAGCTCTTGCCCGCCCGCTGTCAGCGGCGTGAAGGGCGCCGAGGACAGCAGGACCAGCGCCGATGTCCGCTCGGGAAAGCGCTGAGCGAACTGGAGCGAGGGCGGGACGCCGCCGGACATGGCGATGATCGCGGCGCGGTCAATTTTCAAGGCGTCCAGAAGGTCGGCGAAAGCCTCGGCCTGCGCAGCCGTCGAGGCGTCTTTTGGCAGTGATGAGCGCAGGTAACCGAAGCGCGAGACCGAAATCCAGCGGTAATCACCTTCGGCAAATGCCTGCGGGATCAGGCGGCCCTGGTCATAGCCGCCGCCCGCGCCGTGCACGACAAGGACGGCTGGGCCAGTGCCCCAGCTCGCGAACTCGATGGTACCGTGCCGGGTTTCGATGGTGGTGCTTTGCGCGGCAATGCGTGCATTGATCTGGCGCATATCGCGCGCGTACATTGCGTAAATCAGCGCGGCTGCCGCGACTGCTGCGCTAAGGACAGCGAGCAGCAGGCGTTTGGCGGGCCGTAAGCCGGTTTTCACTGTGTCCGTCATGACCTCAATCAGATGCACAATCCGAGC
>JBAVTG010000273.1:0-2804 GCA_049696015.1 Rhizobiaceae bacterium
ATTCCCGGCCCGTTTGGGTTGGTTTTTGGCTTCTGTCTTGCGCTGGTCTCGCTGCAGGTGCTTTTCGGTGCGAAGCAGTTGTGGCTTCCGCAGCAACTGCGCGCCATGAAGGTTGATGGCGGTATGTTGAAATCGGGCATTGGCCATGCGACCCGCTGGCTGCGCTGGAGCGAGAAATGGTTGAAGCCGCGCCGGGGCCCGCAATGGGTGCTGAACCATATCAGGCCGGCGGCTGGACTGCCGGTGTTGATCCTGGCGCTCATCATTGCGATTCCCATTCCATTTGGAAACATCGTGCCGTGCGTGGCGCTGTTGTTTCTGGCGCTGGGGCTGATTGCCGAGGATGGGTTGGCAGTTGCAGTCGGGCTTGGCATCGGCCTTGTCGCATGCCTTTGGACCATGTTCCTGTTTTTCGCAGGCTCGAGCCTGGCCAGTTCAATGCTTTCAATGGCGGGATGGCTTTGATGGCAAAGAAGACGGCCTTGCTGATTGCAAACCCACACAGCCGCAACGGGGCGCAGCCCCTGGATGCGGCGCTCGCCGTCCTTAAAAAGGCTGGGGTAGCGGTCAAGCGGCTGGAACCAGATGGCGCCGCCGATATTTCGCCAGCGATCCTGCGCGAGGCACACACTGCACAGATGGTGATTGTGGCGGGCGGCGATGGCACCGTGAACGCGGCTGCAAAAGCGGCGGTGGAAAGTGATTTGACACTGGGCGTCTTGCCGATGGGCACGGCGAATGATTTGGCGCGTACACTCGATATTCCCTTTGCCTTGGAAAGTGCGGCCCAAGTTATTGCTACAGGCAAAACCCGAAAAATCGATGCGGGCGTTGTCAACGGCCACCATTTTTTCAACGTCGCCTCGATCGGGCTTGCTTCCGAGATCGCGCAAAAACTGACCCGTGAAAACAAGCGGCGTCTTGGCATGTTTTCCTATCCTGTGGCCGCACTTCGGGCATTGTCTTCCGCTGGGCGGTTCAGCGCGGAGATCATCAGCAAGGATCAACACCTGCGGGTAGGCACTTTGCAAATTGCGATTGGCAATGGGCGTTTCTACGGCGGCGGGAACGCGGTGGAACGCGATGCGGCAGTGGATGATGGATATCTGGATCTTTACTCGCTGGAATTTTCGACCGTCTGGAAAATGGCACTGATGGTGCACTCTTTCCGCAAAGGACATCATGGCCTGTGGGACGAGGTGCGCACCGACAAATGCCGGAAGTTTGAAATCCGCACCCGCAAGCCGATGCCGATCAATGTTGACGGCGAGATCGTTACCAAGACCCCGGCCGTCTTCGAAGTGCTGCCGCGGGCAGTTCGGGTGTTTGCTCCGAACGCGCTTTGACGAAATGAAGATTCATCTTGCAGCTTTCCATGTGATGCACTAGAGAACCGTAACGTTCGTTACGGCACAAATCTTAGCACTGCGGCAAACCTCATGACCCTTCACGTTGACACTGAGACCCTGACGGAGCGGCAACAGGCTGTGCTTGATGCGGCGCTGGCGGCGATGGTCGAAGAAGGTGATGCGCTGACGATGACCTCGGTGTCGCGCCGGGCATCGTGCTCCAAGGAAACGCTCTACAAATGGTTCGGCGACCGGGATGGGTTGCTCACAGCGACCGTGCGCTGGCAGGCGTCGAAAGTGCATGTGCCACTGGTGGACAAGGAAAAGCTCGACCGTGCGGTGCTGGTCTCGACGCTGGAACAGTTTGCCCGCGATTGGCTTGCAGTGATTTCGAGCGGAACGTCCATTGCACTGAACCGCATGGCGGTGAGCCATGCAGGGTCGGGCAAGACCAATCTCGGTTCGATCGTCTTGAAAAACGGGCGACATGCGATGGGCCGCCGGCTGGAGCCGGTGCTGGAGGCCGCGCGGGAGGCCGGTCTGCTGGCGTTTGAATCAACGGATGAAGCTTTCCGGACCTTTTTCGGGCTGGTGCTTCGCGACACTCAGATCCGTCTCCTGCTTGGAGACGAACTCAAACTTGCCGCGCCGCAAATCTCGGCAGATGCCGACAGGGCGACGCAGCAGTTCTTGGCCCTTTACGGGGCGCAAACCAACAGCAAAACCAAACGGGAAGGATAAAACCATGCGTGTTTATTATGATCGCGACGCCGATCTCAATCTGATCAAATCCAAGAAGGTTGTCATCGTCGGTTACGGCAGCCAAGGCCGGGCCCATGCCCTGAATCTGAAAGATTCAGGCGCCAAGGACTTGCGCGTTGCCCTGAAGCCGGGTTCGCCAACGGCGGCAAAGGTGGAAGCCGATGGATTGCAGGTGATGTCAGTTGCTGACGCCGCCAAGTGGGGTGATCTGCTGATGATGGCAACGCCGGACGAATTGCAGGCTGACATCTGGAAGGCTGACATTGCCGCCAACATCCGCCCGGGCGCGGCGATTGCGTTTGCCCACGGCCTCAACATCCATTTCGGTCTGATTGAAGCGCCGAAAACCATTGACGTGGTGATGATCGCGCCGAAGGGCCCGGGCCACACGGTGCGCGGCGAATATCAAAAGGGCGGCGGTGTGCCTTGCCTGATCGCGATCAACAACGACGCCTCCGGCAATGCCCACGATCTGGCGTTGTCCTATGCGTGCGGTGTTGGCGGCGGCCGTTCGGGCATCATTGAAACCACCTTCCGCGAAGAATGTGAAACCGATCTTTTTGGCGAACAGACAGTCCTGTGCGGCGGCTTGGTTGAACTCATCCGCGCCAGCTTTGAAACATTGGTTGAAGGCGGCTATGCGCCTGAGATGGCCTATTTCGAGTGCCTTCACGAAGTCAAACTCATCGTCGA
>JBAVTG010000274.1:0-13968 GCA_049696015.1 Rhizobiaceae bacterium
GGGCTTGTCCCGACGACCCAGACTTTGGCTGTCAAACAACTATGCAGACTTGTACATGAACCCAGGAACTGGGTCGTCGGGACAAGCCCGACGATGACGAGAGATGGGGATCTGTTCGAGCTTTCCATCATCGCGCTCACCGTATCGGCTCATGGACGGTCACAAGCTTCGTCCCGTCCGGAAAGGTTGCCTCGACCTGCACATCGTGGATCATCTCGGCAATCCCTTCCATCACTTGTGCACGCGTGATCACATGCGCGCCGGCCTCCATCAGGTCGGCAACCGAGCGCCCGTCACGGGCGCCTTCGACGACGAAATCTGATATCAGCGCGATGGCTTCAGGATGGTTCAGCTTCACCCCGCGCTCCAGCCTTCGGCGGGCGACCATGGCGGCCATCGAAATCAGCAGCTTGTCTTTTTCACGTGGCGTCAGATGCATGATCGTCCTTCTATAGTGTCCAGCATTTGGGCAGCGCTGCCCGTTTATTGAGCAGCGACAACAGCGGAATCAGCCGCTGACGCAATTCGTATCCGTCTTTGGCAATCAGTCTGGCAAGAAACTTGCCATTCCAGAATGACACGCCGCCCTGATCGCCGATGATTGCCCGGGTGTTGTCAAGCAGCGCTTCACCATCAGCGCCAATCAGCAGAACGGAAGCAAACGCCCTTGCGCCGTTCAGCACCGCAGTCCGCGCGGCTTGTGCGGCGACATCCGGACCGAGCCGGAATTGCTCTGCATGGATCAGCCTGCCGTCCATGCGGATACGCCAGCGATCTTCGAACAATCCGCTGACAACGGTTTCATTCATCGCCTCGCGGCCGAGGAGCATAGGTTCGCACAGCAGCAGTTCCGCATCCACAGCAAGGTCGGCATTCAAGTTGCGCGACAATGCAGACTGGTTGAACAGGATGGTTTCCTGCGGCAGCCAGTTGAGCCGTGCGCCAGCGCCAACCGATAGTGATGTCGAGACTGACGCTGCGCCGCCCGATGAGGCGTAGACCTTTTCGCAGGCCTGCGTTGTCACAGTCATCGCCGTGCGGTCTGCGGCGCAAAATGCCCATTTCAAATCATCGCCGCCGGTCAGGCCGCCGGAAGAATTGATCATCACAACTTCAAAGCCGTGATCATGCCTTGGCAGCCGCAATTTGGAGCAGCCCTCCTGCCAGAGCCTGTCGAGCGCAGTCTTGCCATCGCGCAATTTGACCACGCATTCGCCGCGCCCGTAAGCGCGTTGCATCTTGGTCAAACCTAGTGGCGGCACATGCAGCATGGGAACAGCCTAGCGGGCCCGCGGCCATCTAGGAAGGGCGAAATCTGCCTGAAGATGTGGCAGCGCGCCGGGCTTTCAGGAACCCAACTCCACAGATCGTTTGCGGGCAGCGTTGACAGTTTCTGAAACAAGTTTCTGCAAGGCGCCATTGCCCATCAATATGTTCAACCCGGCCTGTGTCGTGCCATTCGGCGAGGTCACATTTTCGCGCAGTTTGCCTGGTGTCTCTTCAGAGGCTGCCGCGAGCGCGCCGGCGCCCATGACAGTCTGCATGGCAAGCATTGCGGCAATTTCCGATGGCAGGCCTGCATCAATGCCGGCTTGTGTCAGGCATTCGATGAAATGGAAGACATAGGCGGGGCCGGAACCAGAGACCGCCGTGACAGCATCCATCAGGCTTTCAGTGTCGATTTTTGCAACAAGGCCTGAACAGGCCAGAAGCTCGCGCACGAACAGATCCAGCGCCTCGCTGACATTGGCATTGTTGAAATAGACCAGCATGCCCTTGCCGATCGCGGCCGGCGTGTTCGGCATGCAGCGCACAATGGGCGTGGACGCGCCGAGCGCTGCTTCGTAGGCCTTCATCGGCGTGCCGGCTGCGACCGAGAGAAATGCCGTGCCGCGGGCCGCCATAGCAGCATAGGACGGCAAGACCACGCCCATCATCTGCGGTTTGACGGCAATGACCACCAGTGTTGGCGCATGTGAAGGGTTGAGTTCGCCCGTATCAGCAACCGCCCGTACGCCAAGGCCATGTGCCCGCACGCGCAGCGCCTCGCTTGGCTCGACCACGGTGACATGGCCCGGCTCCAGCACACCGCCATCAATCCAGCCCTTGAGCATGGCAAAGCCCATGTTGCCGCAGCCGGCCAGAATGACGGATTTGCTCATGATGATTTCCCCGACGATTATAGGTCAGGCTTTTGAAGGGATTTGATGGCGTGAGGTCAAGCGCAAACCGATGGCGGCCATGACAAACAGCAGCCAGACAGGATCGGAACGGCGGAAAAAGAAGCTTTCAAGGCAGGCATTGAGCGCGGAAAATGTGAAAATCATCATGAACAGGTCAGCCAAAAGCACGTTCTCGCGCGAGCGGATACATTTGGCATAGTCGGCCATGGGCACGATCAACATGGCGAAGACTGCAAAAACAAATGTCGGCAGACCCATGGTCAGCGCGATGTCGACATAGCCATTGTGGCCATGGATGACGCCGCGCACATCCCAAGCCGATTCCCAGTCCTTTTCGCCGAAATAGACCGCCGGCGAAAACCAGAAACTGTCGAATCCATATCCGGCCAGCGGCTTTTTGGCGATGTGATCCATTGCAAAGCGCCAGATATCCGTTCGGCCTGTGAATGTGTTTCCGGGTGCAACGGCATCATTTATCTGGGCCAGACTGGCAAACAGAACCGTGCCAACTGTTGCCAGCATGGCAATCGCGATTGCGGTGAAAACTGTCGCAGCACCCAATTTGCGGAAGCCAAAAAGGCCGGGCCCCATCACCAAGAGGATGACAAGCGGCACCAGGCCTGCCGAAGTCTTTGAACCGGTGTTGGCAACAAAGACAAGGCCCGCGAGCGCAACGAGCGCGCCTGCTAGCCGCGCGCCGCGCCGAAAGGCATAAATGCCGATAAAGGACAGTCCGGCCATGACGGGTCCGGCAATGTTCTTGTGCGAATAGATGCCGCGCCAAAAGCCGGCATGCTCCGGTTCATTGGTGAAAGCTGTGTGTTTGGCCAGATCCGGCAGCGCGCCGAGCCCGAAATAAGACAGGCCAAGGACAGTTATGGCCGCAAAGAGAAAGGCGCGTTGGTAGCTCTCGCCATCCGGCGCGAGGGCCAGAACGGACACCATGCCCAAAATGCAGATAAGGGTGAAGGCAAGCGCGCGGAAAGATGAGGACGGGTCAATTGCGTGAGCTGCGGAAAAGAAGGCGAGGACGAAGAGAAATAGCCACCAGGGGCTGAGAAGCGCAATGATCTTGCGCGAATTGACGAGGGTGAGGATAGCAAACAACGACGCTGCGCCAAGACTGCCAAAGCCAAGCTGGTTGACCACATCGCCGGTTGGCAGCCCCACCGAGCCGGATGTGCCGACATTGAACGGGCGGAACGAAACCAACAGGATGGTGAAAAACAGCGCAGCCAGAGCACCGCGCAGCTTTATGACAAGCGCCGGATCAAGCCAAAGGTCAGTTTTTCTCAGCGTGGCGGTACTGTTCATTGGCATATCCAAATTCGCCCAGTACGCGGCCAAGACCAATATAAACGTGATAGAAACCGATCATCGGCGAACCGGTCTTGACCGTCTTCAGAATTGCCCGGAACGGCGAGATAGCCAATAAAGCAAGGCTCTTGGCAAAAGTGCGCACCCGGCCAAGCGGCTCATGGGCGCGCTGGCGGCGCTCAACCAGCGTCGATATAACGCCGTTGCGCAGCGAGCGGGCCCGAATCCAATCAGCTTCAGTGCGGCGCGGCGGCACGGTTTCATGCACCGGCGCTTCATTGCACCAGGCAACCTTGAAGCCCTTGCGAACCGACCGGTCGATCAAGTCGGAATCACCGCCGCCCATGAAATTGAACTGGAGGTGGAAGAACGGATGGCCCATGGTTTCCATGAGCTTTCTTGTCACCAACAGATTGCCGGACGAATAGACAATCGGCACCGGGCCAGTCTGGCTGTAATGCGGTGTGAACACCGGATGTTTGGCAAAAATCTGGTGTTCCGGCTTGGCGAAGACCGGCAACTGCGGGCCGCCAACAATGTCGGTGCCGTATATCTCGGCGGTCGCACACATGTTTTCGATCCAGTGCGGATCGGCCACCTCATCATCGTCGATGACGATGAGGTGTTTGAAATTCGGATATTTCATCAACGCTGTCAGCCAGCCGGCATTGTAGGCATTGCAGTTGCCGCGATCGTGGGCGATTTCCAGCGTGCCGGTGAACTCGCCGTTTTCAAACCGCTTCTGGCAAGCGCCAACGCCTTGCAGTCCTTCGGCGTCATTGTCCATGACAATCACAGCATAGTTGCGCTTTGTGATCTGACTTTTGACAGACGCCAGTGTTTTGAGAATATGTTCCGGCCGCTTGAAGGTCGGGATCGTAATGATGACTTCAACAGCATCGTGCCGCAGTCCGGGGGACTCGGCAACAATGGTTATGGCATCAGTCAAGCGATTCATGGCAACCCGGATTTCTGATCTGTTCAACCGCCTTAACCGGAAACCTCTAAAATAACGCTTAAAGCCGCGTGAGCCTTTGGGATCTGTAACTTAATTAAAGTTTCATCCCCGCCTGCTAAGTGACGGCGCTAATAAGGGAACGTGCATGCATCTTCTTTTCGTCACATCGCTGGTGCCGCAGGGCCTGGCAACGACCGGCTACGAAATCGCCAATCAGGCGGTCATCGATGGCCTGCGCCGCAATGGGGCGCGCGTGACGGTTATGGGCTTTACATGGCCCGGCAAGCAAGCGTCCGAACCTGAAAGCACGATCGTGCTCGGTTCTGTTGATGTGCGCACCGAAGGTGCCGACCCGCTAACCAAGATGAAGTGGGTAGCGCAGGCCGTGGCTGGCGGCTACACCATCGCATCGGCCAAGATGCGTGTCATTGAGCCGGAAGAAATCCGCGCGGCAATGCAAAAGCACGGACCGTTCGACGGCTATGTGCTCAACGGTGTTTCGCTGCCGGGCGCGTTTGCCGGCCTTTTCACCGACTTGCCGTCGATCTGGGTCGCGCACAATGTTGAATATATTTCGGCAAGAGAGAATGCCGAAACGTCTGACAGCGCCTTGAAGCGCGCGCTGTTCCGCCGCGACGCGCGCATACTTGAAAGGCTTGAACACAGATTGGCGGCGCAATCCCGTTTTGTCTTCACGCTGGCTGAGGCCGACCGCGCCCCGCTTGGGGTTGCCTCGCAGTCCCGCTCGGCCTGCGTGCCGCTGGTGACGATGGATTTGATTCCGGTCAGTGATGCCGCGCGCAAGATTCGGTATGACGCCGGTCTGATCGGCACCTGGACCTGGCAGCCGAACAGGGTCGGGCTTGAGTGGTTTATCAGCAGTATTGCCCCGCTGTTCCCTGAAGGTTTCAAGGTGGCTGTTGCCGGTTCTTTGCCAGAGGGGCTGCCGGTTGCGCCGCCGTGCATTGAATTTGTCGGCCGCGTTGCTGACGCCAAGGACTTTGTCCGGTCCTGCGCCGTGATCCCGCTGGTGGCCAGGGGCGGCACCGGTGTTCAATTGAAAACGATTGAAACATTTGAGCTTGGCTTGCCGTCGGTTGCAACAAGCTCGTCGCTTCGCGGCATTGATGCCCGTCCGGACAATTGCATCGTAGCAGATGATCCGCAGGCTTTTGCCGCAGCACTTGGCGAATTGGCCGCCAAGACGAGAGCCGGGCTTTTGCCGATTGGCGATGGCAGTCAATTCCATGCCGCCCAGCGTGCAGCGCTTGATAAGGCGATCACCAAGGGTCTTGCCGCGCTGTCTGCCGGCGCTGCAAGCAGTATCGCGGCATGACCCGCCCTTCCGACAGCCTCACCCGTCAAGTTGCGCCATGGCGCGACATCTTGGACATTCCGGTTGCTGATCTTGACTATGCCCAGGCGCTGGACTGCCTCTCAGCGCGAATTGTCGCCAAATTGCACACGCCGGTGGCTTTTCTCAACGCCAACAACGCCAATATCGCTATCGAAAACCCGGAACTTGCAGTTGCACTCGACCGGTTCGTAATCCTTTCTGATGGCTTGGGCGTCGATATTGCCGCGCGGATTTTGCACGGAGCCATATTCAAGGCCAATCTGAACGGCACGGATTTCATTCCAGCACTGTTTGCGCATTGCAAAAACCCGCTCAAGGTTGGTCTCATCGGCGCGCAGCGAAAAGTGGTCGATGCCGCTTGTTCGAAATTTGCCACTGAATATCCAAACCATCAATTTCAGGTCATCAGTGACGGATACTTCAAGCCAGGCGACGAAGACTCCATCCGCCAACGCGCCATCGAGTATGCCCCAGATATCGTGCTGGTCGCGATGGGCGTGCCGCGCCAGGAGTTTTTTATGACGCGTGTGCTCGGCCCCGGAACCTGCACAATGCCGATTGCCGTCGGCGCGCTGTTTGACCTGCATACCGGGTCCATTCCAAGGGCCCCCCAGTGGATGCGCGCGACGCGCACCGAATGGGTTTTCCGCATGTGGAAAGAGCCCAAGCGCCTGTGGCGCCGCTACATGATGGGCAATCCGCTGTTTCTGGCACGGGTGTTGAGGTGCCGCCTGACCGGCCGGTCCCGCGGAGGCGGCGAAGCGCTTGGCGTGGCGCTGTTCAAGCGGGAAACATGAGTCTAAATGTCTGCTTTCGTGCAAAAATCCACGGCGATCGTAACTGCGTCCTTTGGTCCGGACCTCGAGCGCTGCCGTCTCTTGTGCGAGACAATTGACCGGCACGTGACGGGCTACACCTGCCATTACATATTGGTTGAAACGGCCGATGTGGCGTTGTTCAAGACACTGGAAACGCCGCGCCGCAAAGTGATTGACGAGAAAGACCTGCTGCCTTCCTGGCTGCGCCCATGGCCGGATCCCTTCTATCTGGGTAAGCGCCGGATTTGGCTCTCCTTGCGGACAAAGCCGCTGCGCGGCTGGCATGCCCAGCAGTTGCGCCGCATGGCGGTCGCCGAAAAGCTGAGCGAAGATGCATTCTTCTATTGCGATTCAGACGTGGCGTTCTTGCGCCCTTTCGATTGCGCAACCCTTTGGAAGGGCGATGCGTTGCGGCTCTTCCGCCGCGACAATGAGCTCAAGGGCGAAGTGCCGGGAGACCAGCACATTTGGGCAGAAAACGCTGGGCGCTTGCTCGCTATCCCGCCAGACAAGGTTGCGCCGCACGGCTATGTCGGCACCCTCATCGCCTGGCGGCGCGATGTGTTGCTGGCCATGTGCCGCCGCATCGAAGAGGTGAGCGGACGCCACTGGGTGGAAGCCATCGGCAAATCCCGCCGCTTTTCTGAATGCACGATTTACGGCCAGTTTGCTGAAGTCGTGATGGGGCTGCAAGGCCATTTCGTCGATACGCGCGACTTCTGCGAAGTGTTCTGGTTTGCGCCTGTGCCAACCCCGCAGGAATTTTCCGCGCGGGTCAAGGCGCTGAAACCGGAACAGGTTGCCATCGGTGTTCAGTCATTTCTCGGCGCTGACATTGCCTATGTGCGCAGCCTCGTTGCGGATGCCAAACCGTGATACCTATTTCTTGTGCCGCATAGCAGAATAAGTAAGCAACAGTGACGCTGCCCAAATCAGTCCATAGCCCCAATTGAGGTCATAGAGCCAAGCGCCGGTCTTGCTGTCGTTCAGGAATATGACTGACAGGAGCACGGCCTTGCAGCCCGCCAACAAGGCCAGATTGACGGCCCGCAAAACGGTCTGGCGGCGCGCGTAAAGCAATTCGGCATGGTACTCGACCAGATTGCGAAAACCCGGCACAAAGATCACAAACACCAAGAGCCCTGCCACCGGAGCGACGTTCTTTCCAAGCGCAAACGGAAAGACATGCAGAAAACCAGCGAGCGCGCTGATGCCCAATGTCGAAACAGCAAACAATCCGGCCTCAAGACTGATCCGCCGTTTGACGGAGTTCAACAAGTCACCGCTGCGCATCAGCTTTTGCACGAGCATCATGTTGAAGGTGCGGATCGGAATTGCCGTCAAGTCTGCCAGCCGCATGATGATGGCGTAGACACCGGCTGTCTCCGCTCCGCCAATTGCCAGGACCAGCAGTTTGTCGAGTTCCGACTGGATGTAAAACAACACCTCGGCTGCCGAGACCGATAGCGCATCGCTCATATGGCGGCGATACACTGGCAGAGCCAGGCGCAGCCGGGCTTTGGGCATGAAAAACAAAATGCCGGCAACAAGTGCGGCAAGGTTTGCGGCGCAATACCAATTCGCCCAATGCCCAACTGATTTGACTGCGGTAAAAGCAAAGAGCACGGCCGCAATTGCCCGCAGCAGGCTTCCTAGGATCACCAAAAGGGACGCTCGGCCGAAACGGTTGAGCCCGTTGTTGGCAATGGCAATGACTTCAAGCGAACGCCAGACAAACGCCTCGGTCGACACGATCAGCAAATAGGGGCCGATGGAGAGTTCCGAAGCGAAAAACGAAAAATAGACACCGATGGCCGCCGCCAGGAAAACCGGGACCGACAGGAGGGCAAACAGGATGTAACCGGCGCCATAGACGCCGATCAGCCGCGGCTTGACTGTGGCCATGCGATAGAGCGGCGAGGTGAATCCGAAGCCGACGATCCGCGACAGCATGATGCCGGTGGCTGAAGCGGTGGCAAACAGACCGAAATCAGCGACAGACAGCGTGTTGGCCAGCGCGACAAAATAGAAAAGAGAAATGATCAAGCGCCCGCCCGCGCCGGACAAGGCCGCGCCATAGTCGCGCAGCAGGCCTGCATTGCCCTGCAATTTTTCGAAGATAATGCTCACAGTTCACCATCCAATGATACCATCTTAGTGCGGCAAACTTAATGTTGTCTTGGGTTCTGCTCGCGACAGGCAAAATATGATTTGGTCAACCCTTTGTTTACCACGCCTGTTTAGGGTGCATTAACCATGATCGGGCGTGCGCGCCCCGAGCCGGGCAGGACTGGATGTTTTTTGACGACGCGACCAAGCGAAAGCCGAGCGGCAAGGTGCAATCGCGCTTGGCCTTGGGCGAGGCAGCGTATGGCGATGACGCCCGGATCAGCATTGCCGCCAGCCGACACCGCGAAGCGCGAAGCCGCAGGGAAATGGCCGGACCGTCGCTGTTGGACAGGGTTGCAAGTCCATCCGAACCCGCAGAACAAGCGCAAACAGCGCCCCCGGCCCCCGTTGCGCCGCCGATGCCTTCGGTATTGGAACAACTGGCCGAAATCGACCGTCGCAATGAGGAGCAGGCGCAAAGGCTGCGCCAGCAGCCGGTAACGAAGGCCGCCGAAAAGGCGCAAGGCAAACCGCAGGCAACTGAGGATAATGAAACACCTCATGAGCCAAGCAGTCGCACGCGGCAGAACCGGCAGGAATCTGAATTGGAAGACACCGAGCAATATGTCTACGGCCAACACGATGATGGCGCGCCGCTGATCGACCCGCGTTACGTTTTTCAGGCGGTGCGGAACTGGCGGTCGCTGATTGCTGCAACGACGATGCTCGGCGGACTGGCGGGACTATACATCGCCGTCAACACGCCGAAACTCTATTTCTCCAGCGCGACGATCGTGATTGATCCGCGCAATTACAAGGTCATCGAAAACGATCTGAACCCGGATGTCTTTCTGTCGGAAGCAGCGCTTGCCATCGTCGACAGCCAGGTCAGCCTGATCCGCTCGCCCCGCGTGCTGGAAAAGGTCGCTGCGAAACTGTCTTTGCCCAATGACCCTGAATTTAACGGTTCGGCGCAGCGGGGCCTCGGCCGTTTTCTCGGGGTTCTGTCGGGCGGCGACAAGAGCGATTTCCAGGGAACAACGCTGCAGTATCTGGCCGAGCACATGAGCGCCGAGCGAAGCCCGAAAACCTTTGTCGTCAGCGTTGGCGCTTATAGCGAAGATGCCGGGAAAGCTGCGCTGATAGCCAACACGATCGTCGACGTGTTTCTGGAAGAGCAGGCGTCCAACCGGTCCGACACAGCCAAACGCACGTCGGGCGAACTTGGCGCGCGGCTCGAAGATTTGAAGGCGCAGGTCGAGGCTGCAGAAAACAAGGTCGAATCCTTCAAGTCGGAGAACAATCTGGTCGGCGCGCAAGGGCGACTGATCGAGGACGAAGAGATCCTGCGGGTCAACGATCAGCTGACGGCGGCGCGGTCAACGACGATCACACTCAATTCCAGGGCGCAATCGGCAAAATCGGCGACAGTCGATGCCGTGACTGCAGGTGGCTTGCCTGAAGAAATAGCATCATCCGGCCTGACCGCGCTGCGTTCGCAATATGTTTCTGCCAAGCAGAGGCAGGACGGCCTGGCTGCCAAGCTTGGACCGCGCCATCCGGATTTGCAGCAAGCGGCCACCGAGGTTGAAAGCCTGCGCGGAGCGATCGGCGCAGAAATCAACCGTATCCGCCAATCGATCCAGACGGATCTCAAGCGGGCTGTCGAAACCGAACAGGCGCTGGCTTCCCGCTTAGCCCAAGTCAAAGCACGGCAAGGCGGCAGCGGCGGCGCACAAGTTGCGCTGCGCGAACTGGAACGCGAGGCTGCATCGGCCCGCACCGTTTATGAACAGTATCTGTTGCGCGCCCGGGAAACCGGCGAGCAGGGCAATATCAATGCGACCAATATTCAGAAAATCAGCGAAGCACGCGCTGCCGACACACCGGAAGGCGCTTCACGCAAGTTGATCGTCCTCAGCGGCGCAATCGCTGGTCTGATCGCCGGCGTTGGCCTGGCCGTTGCCAAGGGCATGTTCGATGCGATGAAGTCGAGGTTTTCCGGCGATCATTCAGGCGGCGCGCCAATTGCGCCGCGTCCGCCAAAACCGCAGGGCGGCGGCCGCAGGCGGCTGTCACTGAGCGCAATTGCCGATAAATTGCCACAACGCCAACACGCCGTTCCCGCCTATGCGCCCGCCGCGCCGGCGCCTGCTTTGCAAGCTGCGCCAACGCCCCGGTTTGTGGCTCCGCAGCAGGCAGCAGCGCCGGACTATCATCCGCAGCCTTTGGCTCAGCCGGTTCAGCAGCCTCAACCCGTTTGGCATCAGCCTCAGCCGATGCCGATGATGCAACAGGTTCCGGTCATGCAGCCGGTGCCAATGCCTGTGCAGCCGGTGATGCAACCCTATGGCTACCCTGTGCCGCAGCCTGTTTTTGCGCCGCCGATGATTCAGCCCGTCTTTGCACCGCAGATGATGCCGCAGCCGTACTTTGCACCGCCGATGGTGCAGCAACCGGTTTTTGCGCCGCAGATGATGCCGCAGCCAGTCTATTATCCGCAGCCTGAGCAGACGCGCGCCGGGCCGGAGATGGTCAATCGGCAAGAGATGCGCGATATCCGGGACACACTGGATGATTTGCAGGCAGAGTTGATCCATCTTTCCAAGCGCCGGCGTTCGGCCTGAGTGTTTTGACAGGAACCGGCCGGAGTCCCCGGTTATCGGACATTTCCCGCTTGACCTGTCCGGCGACAGAAAATAGGCGCACAGACGTCGCATTGAGGCATGCTTTGCGCGTCGCAATGTCCTTGATAGCGCCAGCATGATGTCACAGACCGGAGCGAGCCCATGGCAACCCTGATAGACGGCAAAGCCGTCGCCGAAGATGTCGTCCAGAAGGTGAAGGCGGCGTCTTCGAAGCTGATCTCCGAAACCGCAGTGACTCCCGGCATCGCGGTTGTGATCGTCGGCGAAGATCCGGCGAGCCAGGTCTATGTCGCCTCCAAGAGCCGCAAGGCCAAGGAGTGTCACTTCCATTCGGTGCAGCACTCGCTGCCGGACACCACATCCGAGCAAGACCTCCTGACGCTGATCGGCAAACTGAACGCTGACGATGCGATCCACGGGATATTGGTCCAGCTGCCGCTGCCCAAGCACATCGACACCGGCAAAGTGATCCAGACCATCGCGCCGGACAAGGATGTGGACGGGTTCCATTTCATCAATGTCGGCAAGCTTGGCGCAGGCGAAGTGGACACAGCCTTCGTGCCTTGCACGCCAGCAGGCTCCATGCTGTTGATCGAGCGTATCCGTGGCCGCGACCTGTCGGGCCTCAATGCCGTGGTCGTCGGGCGCTCCAACATTGTCGGCAAGCCGATGGCAAACCTGTTGCTGGCGGCCAACGCGACCGTGACCATTGCCCATTCCAGAACCGCCGACCTGCCGGGCATCTGCCGCACGGCCGATATTCTGGTTGCTGCAGTCGGCCGTCCTGAAATGGTTAAGGGCGATTGGGTCAAACCCGGCGCGACGGTCATAGATGTCGGCATCAACCGCATTCCAGCGCCCGAGAAAGGCGAAGGCAAAAGCCGGTTGGTTGGCGATATCGACTTTGCCGGAGCGGAACAAAACGCCGGCGCGATCACGCCGGTGCCCGGCGGCGTCGGGCCGATGACGATTGCCATGCTGATGGCAAACACACTGGTTTCGGCCTATCGCACTGCCGGAAAGGCCGCGCCGCGCTTCTGATGCGCCGATTGAATGTCGAATTTTTTCAGGACGGTGTCGTTTGGCCCCGTTCCAACCGGCAATATCATCGGCTAGACAGGGCAAATGTCGCAAGCATCCGGCGAAGGCCGCACATTCTCGTTTCTGCTGGTCGAAAAGTTCGGCATGTTCTCTTTTGCCGCAGCAATCGACGCCATGCGCATTGCCAACCGCATTGCCGGACAGGATTTTTACCGCTGGCACACGGTGACGGTCGATGGCGGACTGGTGCGCGGCTCGAATGGGATCGAGCTCAAGGCAGACCATTCCATTGCGACACTGCCGAAATCCGACATCCTTTTTGTGTGCGCTTCCTCGCTGCTCGATCCGCCGGACAAGCCCAAACTTCTGGCCGCCATCCGCGCGCAAGGCAGGCGCGGCGGCGGCCTTGGCGGCATTGTTCTGGGTGCGATCCTTCTGGCGGAAGCCGGTCAGCTTGATGGCTATCGATGCACTGTGCATTGGGAAAACCGGGCGGCTTTTGTCGAACGGTTTCCGGATGTCGAATGCACCGGCAACGTCTATGAAATAGACCGCAAACGCTACACCTGCGCCGGCGGCACGACGGCGCTGGATTTGATCCTGGAAATCATCCGGACCGATCTGGGCGCTGATGTCTCGGCGGAGGTGGCCAACCAGATCCAGCACGAGCGCATTCGCTCTGGCACCGACCGCCAGCGCATCGGCCGCGAACGTGATCTGACGGGACGGTCGGAAAAGCTGCGCAAAGTCGTCGAGCTGATGGCCGATCATCTGGAAGAGCCGCTGACGGCAGGGCAGTTGGCCAAGGCCGTGAAGCTCTCGGTCCGACAGGTCGAGCGCCTGTTCCTCAAACATCTCACCATGACGCCGGGCCGCTACTACATGGGCCTCAGGCTTGAGCGGGCGCGCGAACTTCTGCGCCAGACCAACCAGCCGATTTTGGATATTGCCCTGTCCACGGGGTTCGGTTCGCACTCGTATTTCGCCCAGAGCTACAGAGCGCAGTTTGGACGCTCGCCGAGCGATGAGCGAAGAACAGCTTATTGAGGGCATCGATCCCCTCAAACTTCGTCATCCCCGTGCCTGTCACAGGGACACATTTTTTGTTTCGATGTTTGCAAGGGAAGCCTGGTTGGTCGGGACAAGCCTGACGATGACGAGGGTGGAGTCCCGCCCCGCCCTTCGAGGCTCACTGCGTTTTCGGGGCGAGCCACGGGTCTCGCCGGTCCATCGGACCCTCAGTGTGAGGGTCAACTGCTGTCCGGCCCGTTCACCGCATGGAGCGCCAGACCGTGGCACTCGCGCAAAACATCATCAACTTCGTCGATTGGCCGCTGACGCCAGCCGGGTGGCAGGCCGGGCCGGAAGATCGACAGACGCATGGGCTTGAACGGGGCTTTGGACTTCAGTGCCAGATCGCGCCGCGCCTGAAACCTTGCAAGGCGTCGGGCCTGTCGCGGCAGGTCGCCAAGCGCCGAGCGCAGGGCGCGCAGCCGGGCGAATAGCTGAGTGGCGTTGATTGGCTGATCGGGCGCAG
>JBAVTG010000275.1:0-2358 GCA_049696015.1 Rhizobiaceae bacterium
CCGACGCGGATGGTCGAGGTGTTGGCCGCGATGAAGCCGATCACCACCGAAGTGGCGGCGCTGGCAATCCCGACCATGTCGTGATGCTCGGCCACCCAATAACGAAGGTAGCCGAGGCGCTCCGCATGTTGCGCCAGATCACGCGCGTTCTGCAGGGCAAGGGCCGGGGTTGAGTTTTCGGAAACGGGGGCGAGGTCGAGTATGGAGAGTGGGAGCATGGGCGGTGCTTAGCAGGCCCGCGCTTCAGAAGGAAATAGGCATGATGGCAGCGGCCGCAATCCTTGCCTCGATAATGCGGAGCAAACAGGGTTCATCCACAATCCCATCAATTCTATCCACGCATCTGCCAACCCAATCCGCAACCATTTCAACACGTTAACACGTCCCGCGCAAAAATCTGTCCACGCCCGTCAAACCTGCCGCACCATGCCGCCGGTCTCGATTGAACCGGAAAGGCGCTGATGGACTGGCCCATGATCATGGAGCGGAACCGCGAGCGGCTGATGGCTGCGCTGGCGCCGCTGTTTGCGGTCCTCGGGTTTGATCCGAGCCGGGCGGCCGCAATGCCGCGCAGTTTTTACCGGGAGATGCTGAGTCTGCTCCGCCCTGCCGAGTCCGCAGTGCGCCGCCTCATCGTCATTGCCGCGCGGGGCCTTGCGGTGCGCCTTCGCCCCTCCCGTCCGTTTCCGGCGGGGCTGAATCTTGCATCGGACGGCACAGATAGCGCGTCCGGGCGCACCCCCGCATTTTGCCTGATTGATCCCCTGAAGCGCTTTGCCGCGCCGCAAGCGGACTGGGCCGAGGAGCCGGACACGGTTCAGGTCCTGCCGCGCATCTCGGTTCCCGGCCTCTTCGATCCGCGCTTTGCCGTGCCAGTGCCGGAACCGTCCGATGACGACATCATCGACGCGGGCGCGCTGCGGCGGCGCATTCTGGCGCTGCAATCAGCGCTCGCCAATCTGCAGCGTCAGGCGATGCGGCTGGCGCGCTGGAAGGCGCGGGGCCAGTTGGCGCAGCAGAACTCACTCCGGGTCAAGCCCGGCCGTCTCTCCCCCTTGCGTCCCGGCTTCGCGCCCGGCCGCCAGCGGCGCGATCCCCGCGCAATCGACAGCATCCTTGGCGACTGCCATCACTTCGCAATAGAAGCCTGGGCATGGGAAGCCTGGAACGCGCCCGACACATCCTGAGATTTTTTCAGCAACTGAAACTTGAGCCCATAGCAAGGCGGAATTTACGCACTTGCAAATCATTCGCAACAAGCCCATGTTGCAAATCATTCGCAACTGGGAAGATTTGATTGAGCACGGGATTGAAGGCGGACGAGGTGAGCGTAGCGCTGGCGGCCAAGGGATGGCGGCGCGAGCGGGGCGAACCGTCGCTGCTGGAATCATTCCGCTCGGTCGCGGTCAATCCCGATGCCTCATGGTTCCGCAAACTGCTGGCCTTCGTCGGCCCCGGCTATCTGGTGGCGGTCGGCTATATGGACCCCGGCAACTGGGCGACATCGCTCGCCGGCGGGGCGCAGTTTGGCTACACGCTGCTGGCTGTGTCGCTGCTGTCCAACATCATGGCGATCATCCTGCAGGCGCTGGCCGCGCGCCTCGCCATCGGCTCGGGCCGCGATCTGGCACAGGCCTGCCGCGATGCATACCCCAAGTGGATGTCGTTTCCCTTATGGCTGCTGGCGGAACTGGCGATCATCGCCACCGATCTGGCCGAAGTCATCGGCACAGCCATCGGGCTCAATCTACTGTTCGGCATTCCGCTGGAACTGGGCGTGTTGATCACCGCGCTTGATGTGTTTCTGATCCTCTGGCTCCAGACCAAGGGCTTCCGCAAGATCGAAGGGTTCATCATTGCCATGACGGCCGTGATCGCGATCTCGTTCGCCATCCAGATCGCGCTGGCTGATCCGGTATGGAGCGAGGTGATCAGAGGATTTGCGCCGACGACCCAGATCGTCACCAATCCGAACATGCTCTACCTTGCGCTCGGCATCCTCGGCGCGACCGTGATGCCGCACAATCTCTATCTCCACTCAGGCATCGTTCAGACGCGGGCCTATGGCAACAACTTGCCGGAAAAGCGCGAGGCCCTGAAATTTGCAACGATCGATTCCACCGTGGCGCTGATGTTTGCGCTCACGATCAATGCGGCGATCCTGATCCTCGCCGCCGCGACATTTCACAAGAATGGCCAGACCAACGTTTCCGAGCTCGGCAGGGCGCATGAACTTCTGGAGCCGTTGCTCGGCGCGTCCATTGCGCCAAGCCTCTTTGCCATCGCGCTGCTCGCCTGCGGCCTCAACTCGACCGTCACAGCCACGATGGCCGGGCAGATCGTCATGGAAGGCTTCAT
>JBAVTG010000276.1:0-5312 GCA_049696015.1 Rhizobiaceae bacterium
GTGGTTTCAAGCAAACGGCCAATGTCGCGCAGCGGACCTTTGCGCGATCCCATCCTGACGGCCTCAAGCCTCAGTTTGACCGGCGTTTCTGTTGGATCATCTGCCTGTGCGTGGCAATGCGGCAACGCCTGCGGACCGCCGCCATAAAGCGTGTCGAGCATCAACGCGCGGGATCGGAGGTTTTCGCTGGCCGGCGCACTGAACAACTCCATGACTGGCCGGCTGTTAAGCGTCATGTCATGGGCGGCAAACTGCGCCAGATAGGTGTAACCGCAGGGTATTGCGTGGTTGAAACTGTCGCCGCCCGGGCCTGTCCAACTGCTGCCGTCCATGCGGATGGCGACCTGCTCAATCAGTTTGGCCGTCAGTTCAATGTCCGTTTCGCCGCTTTGCGGATCGATAACGCCGCGATAGGGGGCCGTGCTTTGCGCGCCACCCGCCAACGCCTGCGGATAGGCGTTCGCCAAAACCGGTTGTGATGCCGGTGCCGCGCCGGATATTGGTTCGTCCGTCTTGTCCGCACGCATGAGACTGACCCTGAGACGCCTGTTTGAACACCAAAAAGTTGTGCCAAAACGAACCAAGGCAGGCGTGAACTGTCCGTGAAATATCGGCTGGATTCTTGACCAATCCACAGGTTTGACAAAAGTCGGAAAGAAAAACCGGGGTCGGCGCGTGCGGTCCGAACCCCGGCGGGTCAGCCTTCTCGTCCGAAGGGGATCGGACTGGCTCCCAAATCATTGGTCACATCACAACAGGCGTTGTCCGGAAGCGCCGCCGGGAGGATTGGCAGCTCATCCCGAACACGGGAACAGGATTAGAGAAGCGCAACATGCGTGAAACGAGCGTGAAAACCCGCAACGCTGTCACAATTTATATGCGCAATACCTAATATTAATCGTCCATTAATGCACTTTGTCCATTTTACGCAAAATTGCATCTGTTCGAGGCCAGGAAATGTCGTCAGCCATTCAGCGGTTTGAAACCCGTGAAGATATCAATTCGGCAATACTGCGGCTCGTTGAAGCTGGCGTTTCATTGGACGATGTTGATGTCGAATTGGCGCGGATTGGTCTGGTTGATCTGGACTTGTGCGTTGAATGCCTCGACGAGATGGCGGCAACACTGGCCGCAAAAGCCATTGCCGAGGCGCTCGAAGCGGCCTGAGGGCTTCAATCGCGGTATCCCGGTTCTTGTCCATCCAAAAGCGCCATTAAATCAGCAAAATGCCGCTCGGCCTGCCCTGGATAATCTTCAACCTCCTGCGCAACCCGTTCGGCAATCTCGTCCGGCAGGATCCGCAGTCTCATGCCAGTCTGCAGCGCCTTGATGTAGGTCTCGGCAGCGCGCTCGAAATAATACAGCCGGTTGAACGTGTCGGCAACGCTTGCGCCAATGACGAGCACGCCGTGATTGCCCATGATCAAAACCTTCTTCTTCGGATCAGTGAGCATGGCCGCGCAGCGCTCGCCTTCCTCTTCAAAGGCCAACCCGCCGTAGTTTTCGTCAATCACGGTCCGGTTGAAAAACGTGGCGCAGTTCTGGTCAATCGGCGGCAAGCGCGAGTCGGCCAGCGAGGCCAGCACCGTCGCGTAAATCGAATGCACATGCATCAAACACCGCGCATGCGGCACAAGCCGGTGGATTGCGCCATGCAGCCCCCAGGCCGTCGGGTCCGGCGCATCCGGCCGCTCCATCGTTGACGGATCATCGGCGTCCAGAAGCAGCAAACTGGAGGCCGTGATGCGCGAAAAATGCACCTGATTGGGGTTCATCAAAAACTGCGTGCCGCTGTCATTGACCGCCAGCGAAAAATGATTGGCCACCGCCTCATGCCAGTTGAACCGCACTGTCCAGCGAAACGCGCAGGCGAGATCGATGCGCTCGGCTTCAAAGTCGCGGTTGGAGTGGTGATTGCCGGTCAGCGAAACCAATGTCATGCGCGCCTCCATTTCTTGCCGATACGATGATGTCGCTGTCGGTTTTGCAAGGAAAATATCACTGAACCGGCCATTCCGGCCGCAAACAGCCCTTTCGCTGCTGCGCCTGCTGCCATATGTGTCGCCAACCAAATGCGGTGGGAAGATCAAATGGCAGACGACGACCGGCTTCGGCTCGGCTTTGACACGGGCGGAACCTACACCGATGCGGTGCTCTTTTGTCCCGCGCGCGGGATCGTGGCGTCTGCCAAGGCATTGACCACGCGCCATGACCTTTCCATCGGCATTTCCGCAGCCGCGCGGTCCGTCTTTGCCGTTGCAAAGGTCAACCCGGCAGACATTGCGCTTGTGTCGATGTCCACCACGCTTGCGACCAATGCGCTCGTCGAAGGGCAGGGCGGGCGCGTGGCGCTGGTCGGCATCGGTTTTGCGGAAGGCGATCTGAGGCGCGGGGGGCTGGAATCCGCGCTCGGCAAAGATCCGCTGGTGTTGATTGCTGGCGGACACGACGCACACGGCCGCCAGGCGCCGCTGGACCTGCTGGCGCTGGAAACCGCTCTCGACGACATTGGCCCAACCATCACCGGTGTCGCCGTCGCGGCGCTGTTTGCCGTGCGCAACCCTGCGCACGAAATTGCCGCGCGGGACCTTATTCGTGCCAAGACCGGCCTGCCGGTCACCGTCAGCCATGAGCTCTCGTCCAAACTGGGCGGACCCAAGCGCGCCCTGACCACGCTGTTGAATGCGCGGCTGGTCGGCCTGATCGGCCGATTGATTGCCGCAACGCAAGAATTCCTCAAAGATGCAGGCATCGCCGCGCCGCTGATGGTGGTGCGCGGCGACGGGGCGCTGGTCTCGGCCGCCTTTGCCATCGAGCGGCCGATTGAAACGATCCTGTCTGGCCCGGCGGCAAGTCTGGTCGGCGCGCGCTTCCTCACGGGCCTTGACGATGCATTTGTTGCCGATATCGGCGGCACCACGACAGACATTGCCATTCTTGCCAATGGCCAGCCGCGCATTGACGAAAACGGCGCGACCGTCGGCGGCTTCAACACCATGGTCGAGGCCGTGGCCATGCACACCCACGGGCTTGGCGGCGATTCGGAAGTGTCGCTCGAAGAGGGCAGATTGGAGCCGAAGCTCATTCTCGGTCCGCGTCGAATCCTGCCCTTGGCGCTGGCCGCCGCCACACATCCGCATATTCTGCAAACGCTTGAAAAACAGGCAAAATCAGAAACATTGGACCGGCTCGAAGGCCGCTTTGCGCTGCGTACGGGATTGGATGACCGCTTTGCCGCCGGGTTGTCGCCGTCGGAAAAAGCGCTCTACGACCGCCTCGGCAGCGAACCCAAGCCGCTGTCCGGCCTGATCGGCGCTGCCTCGCATGTGACAGCGCTCAATCGGCTCGTGGTGCGCGGCCTGGCGATGATCTGCGGCTACACCCCGACGGACGCGCAGCATGTTCTAGGCAGGCAAACGACCGGCACTTCTGAAGCCGCAATGTTTGGCGCAATCCTGTTCGCCCGCAAGCGCGACGGGCGCGGGCGGGCCATTTCCGCAACGCCGCAGGACATGGCCGCCATGACAATTGCCGCGCTGGAACGGCGCTCGGCCGAACTGGTGCTGGAGGCAGCCTTCGCCGAAGACGGGCTTGACGGCCCGGCCATGCTGCGCTCGCCTCTGGTGCAGCGGGCCTTCGAAAAGCCATCCGGAACGGTCCGGTTTTCCTTCGATCTCGACCGCCCGGTCATCGGCCTTGGCGCATCAGCGCCGCTGGTCTATCCGGCAGTCGGAAAACTGCTTTCTATTGATGCCATCATCCCGCGCGACGCCGGCGTTGCCAATGCCGTCGGCGCGGTGGTGGGCGAAGTGCGCGTCAAAGTGACCGCCCATATTGCCCAGCCGGAGGAAGGCCGCTTCCGCGTGACCGTTGGCAGCTCTGTCGTGGATTTCAGCGACGAGGAAATGGCGCTGGCCTATGCGCAAAGCCGGGCCGCGGAAGACGCCATGGCCAAGGCTGCTTCGGCAGGCGCAGTTGACGCCCATGCTGACGTGACACGCGACATCAAGACCGCCATGGTCGAAGACCAGCGCAAATTCATCGAAGGCACGGTCATTGTCAGCGCCCATGGCCGCCCGCGCCTGGGCGGTTGACAATCCGGACGGATCGGCCTTTTCACTTTGGACCAATTGACTGGACCGCCCTGCAAATGCTGAGTGCGGGTTCGTTTGTCCCGGCTTCGAGGAAAAAACCATGCGCGAGCGTCTCACCATCCACGCAATGCAGATCGACAAGGAACTGCATGACTTCATCGTCAATGAGGCGCTGCCGGGCACGGGTCTGGACGCGGACTCTTTCTTCAAGGGTTTTTCCGATCTGGTCAACGACCTTGCGCCAAAGAACAAAGCGCTGCTGGCCAGGCGCGATCAACTGCAGGAACAGATAGACGCCTGGTATCGGCAAAAACGCGGCAGCGGCTATTCGATGGAGGAATACCGCAGTTTCCTGAGCGCAATCGGCTATCTCCTGCCCGAGGGACCGGCTTTCAGCGTTTCGACCACGAAGGTTGATCCGGAAATTGCCGTCGTTGCCGGGCCGCAGCTGGTCGTGCCGGTGATGAACGCCCGCTATGCGCTCAACGCCGCCAATGCCCGCTGGGGCTCACTTTATGACGCGCTTTATGGCACGGACGCCATTTCCGAAGACGGCGGCGCGGAAAAAAGCAAGGGCTACAATCCGGCGCGCGGCGCGAAAGTCATCGCCTGGGCACGCAATTTCCTCAACGAATCCGCGCCGCTCGCGGCAGGATCATGGGAAACAGTTTCGGCGCTTTCGGTTGCGGATGGCATTTTGCATGTCACCAATGACGCAGGCGCGACAGGGCTGAAAGACCCGGCCCAGTTTGCCGGATACACGGGCGACGCGGCCGCTCCGGCGTCCGTGTTGCTGGTGAAAAACGGCATGCATGCGCAGGTCATCATCGACCGGGCCAACATCATCGGCAAGGAAGACGCGGCAGGCATTTGCGATGTCGTGCTGGAATCGGCGCTGACCTCGATCATGGATTGCGAAGATTCAATCGCTGCCGTCGATGCCGAAGACAAGACGCTGGTTTACCGCAATTGGCTTGGGCTGATGAAGGGCGATCTGACCGAAGAGGTTGCCAAAGGCGACAAGGTGATCGTGCGCCGGCTCAGCCCAGACAAAACATTCACTGCACCCGATGGCTCGACGCTTTCCCTGAAAGGCCGCGCCTTGATGCTCATCCGCAACGTCGGGCATCTGATGACTAACCCGGCGATCCTCCTGTCTGATGGTTCGGAAGTGCCGGAGGGCATCATGGATGCGCTCGTCACCGGCCTCATCGCGCT
>JBAVTG010000277.1:0-18059 GCA_049696015.1 Rhizobiaceae bacterium
TTGAAGATCAGCCCGCCGCTCTCGTTCTTCCATTCCCAGATGCGCTCGACAAACTTCTCGCGGCCCATCGTGTGGCGCGTCTCGTTGGTTCCCGAGGCGGCCAACTGGCGCTCGACCACCATTTGCGTGGCGATGCCCGCATGGTCCATGCCCGGCTGCCAGAGCACATCCTTGCCGCGCATCCGCTCAAAGCGCACGAGAATGTCCTGAAGCGTGTTGTTGAGCGCATGACCCATATGCAGCGAGCCGGTGACGTTCGGCGGCGGGATGACGATGCTGAAAGCCTCCGCGCCCGGCTTTGAACCTGCGCCGGCCTTGAAGGCGTCGGCCTTGTCCCAGCGTGCCGCAATGCGCGGCTCAACGGTGGCGGAATCATATTTGGGTTCGAGCATGTCTGGTCTCAGGCTGCTGGGAAAAGTGAGCCTTGCTCTAAAGGGTAGCGCTGATTCAAGTCAATGGAAGCGGCGCACTTCATCATTGCCACGCCCCGCAAACGGTCTGGCTATTTCAAAGAGCATGGGAAACAGGGTGCGCGGCCTGCCTGTGACTGGAATAAGTATGTGGCAAGCCACACACCCTGCCGGTGTTGTGCCCTGATGTGCTGGGTTCTGTCCGTTAGGATTCAGGCCTTAGCACGGGGCCTTTGCTTTCGGGTGAAACACCTGACGGATATCCGCTACCCGCCCTCAAAGCACCGGCCTTCGCCACGTTGACCCGGATCATGACCCCGTGTCCCATCTGCAAAGGCTGGGAGGATTATGCGGGAGGTTGGAGGGGTGTGGATGGAATGGGTGGATTATTTTTGTGAAGTGAGGGATTTCAAGGGGTTAGCGGGTTTGGGCATGTGGATAGAACGCCAATCACAACCACCCGCATCGGGGGTGATATATCTATGCCAACTCGACCACCTTGCCGTCCTTCAGCGTGACGCGGCGGTCCATGCGGCGGGCGAGTTCGTGGTTGTGGGTGGCGATCATGGCGGCAAGGCCGGATTGGCGCACAAGCGCCTCTAACGCCTCGAAGACATAGGACGAGGTGACCGGATCAAGATTGCCGGTCGGCTCATCAGCCAGAAGAACCAGCGGCGCATTGGCGACGGCGCGGGCGATGGCGACGCGCTGCTGTTCGCCACCGGAAAGCTCGGACGGGCGATGATCAGCGCGCGGGCCGATTTTCATATAGTCCAGCAACTGGCGGGCGCGCACGGCAGCATCGGTCTTTGACAGGCCGCGCAGCATCTGCGGGATCATCAGGTTTTCGAGTGCGGTGAATTCTGGCAGCAAATGATGGAACTGATAGACAAAGCCGATCTCGGCGCGGCGCATCGCGGTGCGGGTCTCATCGGAAAGCCCGCTGGAAGCGCGGCCATTGACCGTGACTTCGCCGGCGTCGGGATGTTCAAGCAGGCCGGCGGTGTGCAAAAGCGTGGATTTGCCAGCGCCGGAGGGCGCGACGAGCGCGACCATCTCGCCCTTGTTGAGGGTGAACTCGGCATTGTCGAGAATGACCAGTTCGCGGTCGCCCTGCACATATTTGCGGGTGACGCCGGAAAGGACCAGAACGGGTTCGGCCATTACTCGTACCTCAATGCTTCGACCGGATCGAGCTTGGCCGCGCGCCAGGCGGGAAACAAAGTGGCGATGAATGACAGGATGAGCGCCATGGCGATGACGGTTAGCGTCTCGCTGACATCCATCTTGGCCGGAAGCTGCGACAGGAAATAAAGCTCCGGATTAAAAATAGTCGTGCCGGAAAGCCACGAAAAGAACTGGCGGATGCTTTCGACATTCAGGCAAATCAGCACGCCGAGCAGCACACCGCCGATGGTGCCGGCAACGCCGATGGCTGAACCCGTCATCAGGAAGATGCGCAGGATCATGCCGCGCGTTGCGCCCATGGTGCGCATGATGGCGATGTCCCTGCCCTTGTCTTTGACCAGCATGATGAGCCCTGAAATGATGTTGAGCGCAGCGACCAGCACGATCAGCGTCAGGATCATGAACATGACATTGCGCTCGACCTGCAGCGCAGAGAAGAACGTAGAATTGCGCTGGCGCCAATCGGTGAGCAGGATCTGCCGGTCGGCGATCATCTCGACGGGAACGCGCAAATCCTCAACCAGATCCGGATCATCGGCGATCAGTTCGATGGACTGGACCTTGCCGTCAGAATTGAAATAGGTCTGCGCCTCGGCGAGCGGCATGAAGACGATGGAGCTGTCATACTCGGACATGCCGATTTCGAAGATGGCGATAACCGGATAGGCCTTGATGCGCGGGGTGACGCCCATCGGCGTGATATCGCCATCGGGCGAGACCAATGTCAGATTGTCGCCAAGGTTCAGCCCGAGATTTTGCGCCATGCGCGAACCAATGGCCACGCCATCTTCCTGGCCGAACGCTGCGAACGTGCCTTCTTTGACCTTTTGCGAGACCAATTCGATCTTCTTGATATCCGCAGGATCTACGCCGCGCACCAGAGCGCCGGTGCCAGCGCCAATGCGCCCCGACGCCAGCGTCTGGCCCTCGACCACCGGAATGGCGAATTTCACCCCGACGATTTCCTCAAGCTTTTTGGAAAGCTCGGCATAATCATCGAGCGGGCGGTCCATCGGCTGGATGATGAGATGGCCGTTGATGCCCAGGATCGATTTCAGCAGTTCGGCGCGAAAGCCGTTCATCACCGCCATGACCACGATGAGCGTGGCAACGCCCAAGAGGATGCCGAGGAACGAGAACCCGGCGATGACCGAGATGAACGCTTCCTTGCGGCGCGAGCGCAAGTATCGCCAGGCCATCATCCGCTCGAAGGCCGAGAATGGCCCGGCAGTGGCAAATGCTTTCGGATCGGTCGCGCCTGTGATCTCGCTCATCAGTGTCCTGTAAACCGGTTGACGGCAGCTTCGATGGTCATATTTTCGCGCGCGCCGGTCTTGCGGTTTTTTACCTCGACCTCACCATTGGCAACGCTGCGGGGACCGGCAATGATTTGCCAAGGCAGGCCGATAAGATCAGCGGTGGCGAACTTGTTGCCCGCGCCAGCGTTTGTGTCGTCGAGCAGCGGCTCTTTGCCGGCATTCGTCATCGCTTCGTAGATTTTGCCGGATGCCGCATCGCATGCTGCATCGCCCGGCTTCATATTGATGATGCCCGCATCGAATGGCGCGACTGATTCCGGCCAGATAATGCCCGCATCATCATGGCTGGCTTCAATGATCGCGGCGACAACGCGTGTCGGACCGATGCCGTAGGAACCCATGGAGACGACATGTTCCTTGCCATCCGGCCCCTGCACTTTCGCGCCCATCGGTTCGGAATATTTGGTGCCGAAGTGGAAGATGTGGCCAACCTCAATGCCGCGCGCGGCGACCTGTTGGTCAGCAGCAATCGCGCCCCAGGCTTTCTCATCGTGCATCTCGTCCGTCGCGGCGTAGGGCGTTGTCCAATCCTTGACGATCCCGGCAATGGCTGCGTCATCGCGGAAATCAACGTCAGCGCCCGGCACTTTCAGCGACAGGTAATCCTTGTGGCAGAACACCTGGCTTTCGCCTGTGTCGGCCAGAATAATGAACTCGTGGCTGAGATCGCCGCCGATGGGCCCGGTATCAGCGCGCATCGGGATGGCCTTCATGCCCATGCGCTCATAGGTGCGCAAATAGGCAACAAACATGCGATTGTAGGCAGCCTTTGCGCCTTCGTAGTTCATGTCGAACGAATAGGCATCCTTCATCAGGAACTCGCGCGAGCGCATGACGCCGAAGCGCGGGCGCACCTCGTCGCGGAATTTCCACTGGATATGATACAGATTCAGCGGCAGGTCTTTGTAGGATTTGACGTAGGAGCGGAAAATGTCGGTGACCATTTCCTCATTGGTCGGACCGTAGAGAAACTCGCGCTCCTGCCGGTCCTTGATGCGCAGCATTTCCTTGCCGTAGGCATCGTACCGTCCGCTTTCGCGCCACAGGTCCGCCGACTGGATGGTCGGCATCAAAATCTCCACCGCGCCGGAGCGGTTCTGCTCCTCGCGGATGATGGCGTTGACCTTGTTGAGAACCCGCAAACCCACCGGCAACCACGAATACGACCCCGCCGCCTGCTGGCGGATCATGCCAGCGCGCAGCATCAGCCGGTGCGAGACAATCTCGGCTTCCTTCGGGTTTTCCTTGATTATGGGCAGAAAGTAACAGGACAGGCGCATCAAACTCACCGGTGCAGGGCCGCCGGATTCTCATGAGAATCGGGCTATTTCAGGATGTTCGGCGCAGTTCATAGACGGTTGGCGGCGCGAAGGGAACGGGGGGTCAGGAAGACGCCCCTGTCGGGATTTTCATAAACCCCGGCAGAAAATCGCTGAAGTCATCAAACCGGAGGCCTTTGGTGATGGCGAACCAGTAGAAGGCGGCGAAGATGGCGCAGGTGATCAGCGTCGTCAGGCCAAAGATAAAGGCGAAGCGCGGGTTCGCCGGCGCGCTTTCATGCGTGCCGGGAACCACGTCGCCTGCCTCGCCTTGCGTCTTCAAGCCGAAGGGCAGGATGGCAAACAGCGTCACCCACCAGATGATGAAGAAGACGGCGAAGGCGGAAATCGGGTTCATGGGGTGGTCCTTTGCGCCGCGACATAGCGCGGGACGATGCCCGAGGGAATGCGGCGAATGGACTTATGCTGACTCCGCTGCTCGCCCAAGCTTGCGGCGTTCGAACCTTTAATCGACTCATCGGGTCGATTTGTCCGGTTAAGCCGCACCGCTGCCCCATGGTCCATGCTGACCGACGCCGCCGTCGGTGCGCTCAAAGCCATGAGCACCGAAGAAATCGCGCTGGGCCTGGATAAGGTTGGCGACGCCGCGGCCCTGGCGGTAGCTGTCGAAATAGCCGAGCGCCGATGACAAGGCCGGAACCGGAATGCCAGCCTCCGCCGCGAGCGCAACCGTTTTGCGCAAGGGCGCATGGCCCTGCTTCATCATCTTGATGAATTGCGGCGCGACCAGAAGGTTCACCGGCTTGTCTTTCTTGCGGTAGGACGAGGCGATTGTGTCAAGGAACTGCGAGCGGATGATGCACCCTGCCCGCCAGATCTTGGCGGTAGTGGCCATCGGCAGGTTCCAGGAAAACTCTTTCGATGCGGCTTCCATGACTGCAAAGCCTTGTGCGTAAGCGCAGATTTTGCCGGCAAACAGCGCAAACTCCAGCTGGCGCAGGAAGGCGGGCGTCACCTTGGGGCGGAATTTGGTCTTGAGCGTGCCATAGGCAGCCTCGGCGGCAAGGCGCTCATCTTTGAACGAGGAGAGCGAACGCGCGGCCACGGCAGCTTCAATGGCCGTGGCCGGCACGCCCATATGCTGCGCTTCGATGACCGACCATTTGCCGGTGCCTTTTTGCCCGGCGCGGTCAACGATCATGTCGACCATGGCTATTTTGGTTTTGGGGTCCGTAGCCTTGAGCACGGCAGCGGAAATTTCGATCAGGTAAGAATTGAGCTTGCCCTTGTTCCAGGTGCCAAACACATCGCCAATTTCGGACGCACTCATGCCAGCGCCGTCCCGCAGCAGGCCATAGATTTCGGAGATCATTTCCATGTCGGCATATTCAATGCCGTTGTGGATTGTTTTAACAAAATGGCCTGCACCGTTTTCACCCAGCCACGCAGCGCAGGACTCGCCCTTGAACTTGGCTGAAATGGCCGACAACACTGGCTCAACCCGCGTCCAGGAAGACTTCTTGCCGCCAACCATGATCGACGGACCATGGCGCGCGCCCTCCTCACCGCCCGATACGCCCATGCCGATGAAGGTAAGGCCGGTATCCTTGAGTTCATCAAACCGCCGGACCGTGTCGCGGAAATTGGCGTTGCCTGCATCAATGATGATGTCGTTCTTGGCAAGCAGTTTGCGCAGAACGGCAATCTGTTCATCCACGGCCTCGCCGGCCTTGACCATGATGATCACCGGGCGCGGCGGGCGGATGGCGGCAGCGAATTCTTCGAGTGTGGCACAGGGGATAACTTTTGATTTCAGCTTGCCTGCATTGGCATGAAACTCGGTTGTTTTCTCGCCGGTGCGGTTCCAGACCGCGATGGGAAACCCGTTTTCCGCAATGTTCAAAGCCAGGTTTGAACCCATCACGCCAAGACCGATCAGACCGATCTCGGCTGCAGCCGCTGCATTCGCCATGAAGCTCTCCTCAACGCCGGACCCTGTGGCGCAAGAAAGAGACTAAAGCTGAAAACTGCTGAGGTAAACCGGTGCGACGGTTTCAATTCACAGTGAATGTCATGACATAGCGTCTATTCACGCGTCCCAGCCGCCGATGCCCTTGATTTCCAGGAAATCGTGGATGCCCCAATCGGCATATTCGCGGCCGTTGCCCGATTGCTTGTAGCCGCCGAACGGCTGGAAAGTGTCCCAATCGGGATGATTGATGTTGACTTGGCCTGCGCGGATTTGCCGGGCCACCTTACGGGCACGCTCCAGATTGCCGGACTGAACATAACCAGCCAGACCATAGACTGTGTCGTTGGCAATCTCGATGGCGTCAGCCTCATCCTTGTAGGGCATGATGGCAAGCACTGGACCGAACACTTCCTCGATTGCGATGGTGTGATGCCGTTCGACGTGGCCGAAGATGGTCGGCTGCACATAAAAGCCGTGGTTCATGCCGCCCGGACGGCCCGTTCCACCGGCAACCAGCGTGTTGCCCTCTTTGATGGCGATCTCGATCAGACCTTGAATCTTGTTGAACTGCGCCTGCGAAACCACTGGTCCCAAATCAGTTTTTGGATCCCGCGGATCACCGGTGACTATCTTGGCGGCAGTCTTGGCAGCAATGTTCAACGCCTCATCCTGCCGGTCAGCGGGCACCAGCATGCGCGTTGGCGCATTGCAGGACTGGCCGGAATTGGACATGCACGCGCGCACGCCTTTGGACACAGCTTTGGCCAAATCTGCGTCATCAAGGATGATATTCGCAGACTTGCCGCCAAGTTCCTGCGAAACGCGCTTGACCGTGTCGGCGGCAGTCTTGGCAACGATGATCCCGGCCCGCGTCGAACCGGTGAACGACATCATGGCAACGTCCGGATGCGCCGCAAGCGGCTGGCCCACAGACGGGCCATCGCCATTGATCAGATTGAACACGCCGGCGGGCACGCCCGCATCATGCAGGATTTGCGCAAACAGCAGAGCATTGGAGGGTGCGAGCTCTGACGGTTTGAGCACCATGGTGCAGCCTGCCGCAAGCGCGGGCGCAACCTTGGTGACAATCTGGTTCATCGGCCAGTTCCAAGGCGTGATCAGACCGACGACGCCGATGGCTTCTCGCACGATGCGTGTCTTGCCGCGCTGTTCCTCAAACTCCATCGCTTCAAGGGCGGTGATCGCCGCTTCAAAATGCGCTGAGCCGCAATAGGCTTGGCTGTCCTTGGCCATAACAAGCGGCGCGCCCATTTCGGTTGAAATGGCTTCGGCCATGGCATCGAGACGGGAGTTGTAGATGTCGAGAATGCGTTTCAGCAGGCTCAGGCGCTCAGCCTTTGTCGTTTGCGAAAAAGACGCAAACGCTTTTGTGGCCGCTGCAACTGCAACGTTCACGTCGCCGGCGCCTCCGGCGGCAATTGTCTGGCAAACCTCTTCGGTTGCCGGATTGATCACGTCGATGGTGTTGCGGCCGGTTGGCGACACCCATTGGCCGTCGATATAGAATTTCAGCGGATTCACCTTCGCCTCCTGCAGACAATCTGGTTGCCTTGATTATCGTCCACAATCAGCGCGCAGTTTGCAAATTTGCGACGCTCAGGAGCGTTGCATCGATCAAATGGCTGAAAAAGCAGCAGTTATCAGCTTTGTTCAGAAGTTGGAAAGATTCCCCCGCGTAAGTTGTTCATGAAACCAGAGCGGGAACACTGGTTGCAACTCGCACGCGGACAGTATGATGGCACAACTAAAGACCGGACCGAGACGTGTGCTGGTGGTTGACAATGATGCGGGCCGCACATCGGCGCTGCTTTTCAACCTGCGCGACATCGGCATTGATTGCGCCGCCGTTGAAACGTTTGCCGAGGCGATCGAATTCCTAAAGCGTTCGGAAGAAATCGGTTGCGGTATTGATGCAGCCATTGTCGCCAAACAATCCGGCGGGCACAGGTTCGCCGATGCCGTCCGGGCGATGCCCGCATGGGAGAACTTGCCAATCGTGATTGCCGAAGACCCATCGGATCTGGCGGCCGCTGATCCCAAATCCGCTGCAGGCCTCTATCACCATGCCAAGCGGGGCGGCCTTGTTGAAACCGTTTCAAGCCTTTTGGAGCTGCATCAGGGAAACGGCTTTGACATATATGACAAGACCTCGGCGATCGGCCTCGAACCGCCGGCCAACACATCAATCGATATCCTGGTTGCCGAAGACAATGATATCAACCAGCTTGTGATTGCCCAATTTCTCGACACCACGGGTTATTCATACAGGATCGTCTGCAGCGGCAGACGCGCAGTCCATGCGTATCGCTATGCCAAGCCGCGGATGATTCTGATGGACCTGTCCATGCCGGACATGAACGGCAAGGAGGCGGCAGCGGCGATCCGCGCTTTGGAAAGCCAGGACGGAACACATATTCCAATAATCGCGCTCACCGCCCATGCCCTGAAAGGCGACCGTGAGGATTGCCTTGCGTCCGGCATGGACCACTATGTATCCAAACCAATCCATTTTGAATCGCTGAACGCGCTTTTGGACCTGTATCTTCGGGTCAAATCCAAAGCAGCGTGAAGCTGGTTGATCCGCGTCAAGGACTAAAAGCCGCATCCCGTCTATCGGTTGTCAAAACCGCAATGATACTTGCCGGCTTGAACACACAGAGCGACAGTACGCCAAATAGGGATTAGTCTCTGGCACAACTGGTCTGCCGGGATTTGGTGATTGTGTTCATGTCTTGCGCCAAGGATGTCAACTTATGAACATGGAAGTCCTCGAAACCGACCCGGTCTGCGGCATGTCTGTTGATCCGGAAAATGCGCAATGGAAGAGTATTTACAACGGCAAGACCTATTATTTCTGCGGCGCCTCCTGCCGCACCAAGTTCATCGCCAACCCCGGCAAATATCTGGCTGCGGACGCGAGCGAGGACATGGCCGCAGAAGCCGTAGCCAAATACACCTGCCCGATGCACCCGCAAATCGTGGCGGACACGCCCGGTTCCTGCCCGATCTGCGGCATGGCGCTGGAACCGGTGACTACGACGGCAGACAGCGGCCCGAACCCGGAACTTGCCGGCATGACCCGCAAATTCTGGGTATCTGCGATCCTGACGCTGCCGCTCTTCCTGTTGGAAATGGGCGCCCATCTGTTTGATCTGCACGCATATGTGTCACCGCAAACGATAAACTGGACCGGGCTATTGCTGGCAACGCCAGTGGTCTTTTGGGCAGGATGGCCATTTCTCGAGCGCGGCTGGGCGTCGCTGGTGACGCGCAATCTGAACATGTTCACCCTGATTGCGCTGGGAACGCTCGTAGCATGGGCATTCAGCCTGGTGGCAACGATAGCGCCACAGCTGTTTCCGCAGGCGCTGAGGCAACATGACGGTTCGATCCCGGTGTATTTTGAGGCGGCAGCAGTCATCACGGCGCTGGTCCTGTTGGGGCAAGTGCTGGAGCTGCGCACCCGTGACAAGACGTCCGACGCGCTGCGCGCGCTCATCAATCTGACGCCAAAATCAGCGCGGCTGGTGCTGGAAGACGGCAGCGAGGAAGACGTGCCGGTTGAGCACATCGGCATTGGCGCAATCCTGCGCGTGCGTCCGGGCGAAAAGGTTCCGGTGGACGGCACCATCACGGAAGGCCGCGGACAGGTGGACGAATCCCTGGTCACGGGCGAATCCATGCCGGTGGCCAAATCCGTTGGCGATCAGCTGGTCGGCGGCACTGTGAACCTGACTGGCGGACTCCTGATGAAAGCCGAGCGCGTCGGCGCGCAAACCATGCTGGCGCAAATCGTCAAGATGGTGGCCGAAGCGCAGCGCAGCCGCGCGCCGGTGCAAAGACTTGCCGACGCCGTGTCCGCCTGGTTTGTGCCCGGTGTGGTGTTGGTGGCAATCCTCGCATTTTTGGGCTGGATGGTCTTCGGGCCGGAGCCGCGGCTGGCCTTTGCGCTCGTTGCTGCCGTTTCGGTGCTGATCATCGCCTGCCCCTGCGCGCTGGGGCTTGCAACGCCGATGTCTGTCATGGCGGCGGTCGGCCGCGGTGCGCGCTCGGGCGTGCTGATCAAGAACGCGGAAGCGCTGGAGCGGATGGAAAAGGTCGATACAATCATCGTCGACAAGACCGGCACGCTGACGCAGGGCAAACCGTCGTTGACTGATTTTGTGGTCGCCGATGGATTTGAGGCCGACGAGGTTCTGCGCCTTGCCGCCGGTCTCGAACAGGGCAGCGAACACCCGCTTGGCTTGGCCATCGTCCGAGCAGCCAAAGACAAGGGCATGACGCTTGCCAAGGTGATGGGATTTGACGCGCCCGCCGGCAGAGGCGCCATCGGCATGGTCGAGCGCAAGCGGCTTGTGGCAGGAACTGCGGACTATCTGGCAAGTCTCAACATTGAAACTGCTGCAATGGCGGGCGAAGCTGACAGGCTACGGACCGACGGAGCCACGGTCGTCCACATCGCTGTCAATGGCAAGCTGGCAGCGCTAGCCGCCATTTCAGACGCGCTCAAACCGACCACGGCCAAAGCGCTGGCAGATTTGAAGGACGCCGGCATCCGCGTCATCATGGTAACGGGTGACAATCGAAGGACCGCCGAGGCGATTGCACGCCGGCTGGGCATCGGCGAAGTGGAGGCCGAGGTGCTTCCGGAAAACAAGGCATCCATCGTCAGCCGGCTCAAGGGTGAGGGCCGCATCGTCGCCATGGCCGGAGACGGGGTGAATGACGCCCCTGCCCTTGCCGCCGCCGATGTCGGCATCGCCATGGCAACTGGAACCGATGTCGCCATCCAAAGCGCCGGAATCACCTTGTTGCGCGGCGACCTCAATGGCATCCTGCGTGCCCGCAACCTGTCGATCGCCGCCATGCGCAACATCCGCCAAAACCTGGCATTTGCGTTTCTCTACAATACCATTGGCATACCCATCGCCGCCGGTTTGTTCTATCCGTTGTCAGGACTTTTGCTGTCACCGGCTTTTGCCGCTGCTGCCATGTCGCTGTCATCGGTCAGCGTCATTGCGAACTCGATGCGCCTGCAGCGGACAAGACTATGACGACAAAAAAGCGCCGCCATTCAGCCGGAAAGGCCCCAGTTTTGACCAGCGCGCCTGAAGTGCACACGGCCATCGGACTTTCAGACCTGGAGGCCGCGAAGAGACTCCTGGAGTATGGACCCAATGAACTTCCCAGACAGCAAAGCCGCAATGCGCTGCGGATCGTCTTTGAAGTGCTCAAGGAACCGATGCTGCTGTTGCTGCTGATGGGCGGATTGATTTATCTGGCGCTGGGAGACCGCGCCGAAGCAGTCATTCTGCTGGCATTCGCTGTCCTGTCGGTTGTCATCACTGTGGTGCAGGAATACCGCACAGAACGGGTTCTTGAAGCGCTGCGCGATCTGACAAGTCCGCGGGCGCTGGTGATCCGCAATAGCGAACGCAAACGGATTGCCGGGCGGGAAGTCGTACCCGGTGACATACTGATCCTGGGCGAAGGCGACCGGGTGCCTGCCGATGCAGCCCTGCTGCAGGCCCATGACATGATGATGGATGAATCGCTTCTGACCGGTGAATCGGTTCCCGTGCGCAAGAGCAAAGGCGCGGCAAAAGAAAGCGAACATGAAAGAAGCCATCTTGTCTTTGCCGGGTCGCTCGTCGTGCGCGGCTCGGCATTATGCCAAGTGACCGCGACAGGCGCGAAAAGCGAGATTGGCAAAATCGGTCAATCGCTGGCCTCGCTCGACGACCAGACGCCCCGGCTCGCTGCGGCAACGCGGCGGACAGTGCTTTTGTTTGCCGTGCTCGGCGGCGTCATATCGATCATCGCAGTCGTCCTGAACGGACTGGCCTTTGGCAACTGGCTCAATGCGGCGCTGGCGGGCATTGCGCTTGGCATGTCGATGATGCCGGAAGAGTTTCCCGTGGTGCTGACCGTCTTCATGGCCATGGGCGCGTGGCGTATTTCGCAGGCCCGGGTTTTGACCCGCAGGGCAGCGGCCATCGAGACGCTGGGCGCGGCAACGGTGCTGTGCACCGACAAGACCGGCACGCTGACCGAAAACCGGATGCAAGTCGCAGAATTGCGGCTGGCGGACGGGGCAGTCTGGACGTCCGGAAGCAGCAGCGCGAAGGCACACACGTCTGCTATTGAAACCGGGATGCTGGCAAGCGCGCCCGATGCCTTTGATCCGATGGACATCGCGTTCCAAAAACTGCACCTGAAGGTCGGCGGCAAACCGCGCGGAACGCTTTTGCGCACCTATGGCTTGCGCCATGATTTGCTGGCGTTTGTGCAGGTCTGGAAGAGCGGGCGGAGCAAACAATGTGCTGCCGCAAAGGGCGCGCCGGAAGCCATCGCCACCTTGTGCAGACTGACAGCCAAGCAGAAGAAAGATCTGACCGCGCAAGTTGACCAGATGGCGCGCGAGGGACTGCGCGTCCTGGGTCTGGCCAGAGCCGAGCATGAAGGCGGCGCCCTGCCTGAGAATCCGCGGGATTTCAAATTCACCTATGTCGGGCTTGCGGGCCTTGCCGATCCACTGCGGCAGGGAGCGCGCGAAGCCGTCAATGAGTGCCGCTCCGCCGGCATCCGGATTGTCATGATCACCGGCGATTACCCGGAAACAGCGCGGGCGATTGCAGAACAGGCAGGCATCGAATCGGCGGAAGTCATGTCCGGCGCCGATCTTGATGGAGCAAATGGTCATGACCTTTCCGATCATGTTGCACGCTGCCATGTGTTTGCCCGCATATCGCCGACGCAAAAGCTGCGGCTGGTTGAAGCGCTGAAGGCGCGCGGCGATGTCGTCGCCATGACCGGCGACGGCGTCAATGACGCGCCGTCGCTGAAAGCTGCACATATCGGCATTGCGATGGGCGGGCGCGGCACGGACGTTGCCCGCGAAGCCTCTTCGATGGTGCTGCTCGACGATGATTTCGGCTCTATCGTCAAGGCCGTGCGGCTCGGGCGGCGGATTTATGACAATCTGCAAAAGGCCATCGGCTTCATCTTTGCAGTCCATGTGCCAATTGCGGGCATGTCGCTGATGCCGCTGGTGTTTGGACTGCCGGTAATGTTCGGCCCGGTCCATATTGCGTTTCTGGAAATGGTGATCGATCCGGTTTGTTCGCTGGTGTTTGAATCCGAAAGCGATGAGCGCAATGTGATGAACCGACCGCCGCGCGCGCCCGACGCGCCGCTGTTTTCGATTCCGTTGGTGGCATGGAGTATTGCCCAAGGCGTTATGGCGTTCGGCTTTCTTGCGGGTGTCTACGGCTATGGCCTGCACCTTGCATTGCCGGTCGATGAAGTCCGCTCGCTGGTGTTTTTTGCCTTGGTGTTCATCATCATCGGGCTGATATTCGTCAACCGCTCTTTCAGCACATCGCTGATGCGTGCGCTGTTCCGTCCGAACCGCTCGGTTCCCTATGTGATCACCATCGTCCCTGCCCTGCTGGCAATCCTGCTATTGGTCCCGCAGGCAAAAGCGCTCTTCCGTTTTGGCGACCTGCACACGCCGGATCTGGCACTGGCCGCTGCCAGCGGGCTGGCGACGCTTGTGGTGCTGGAGATGATGAAGATGATCATACTCAGGCTTGCCAGCGGTCTGAACCGGACGATTGGCGAAGCGCCAAAAGCCGTCTAACTTCAGGCGATTGAGTCTGCCGCCTGCGGCATGCCCCACGACCAGGAAAGACCGCATGACCAACACTTATTATGCGCCGCACGGCGGCCACGTTGCCCAGTCAGAGCTTTTGACTGGCCGCGCCATGTTTACCGAGGCCTATGCCGTGATCCCCAAAGGCGTCATGCGCGATATCGTCACCAGCTATTTGCCGCATTGGGACAAGACAGTCCTATGGGTGCTGGCCCGGCCGCTCTCCGGTTTTGCAGAAACATTCTCGCAATACATCATGCAGGTGGAATCGGGCGGCGGCAGTGATCGTCCCGAAGCGGATGCGCGCGCTCAGGCCGTGCTGTTCGTCATGGAAGGCGAACTGTCCTTGACTGTCAACGGCGATACACATGTGCTGACACCAGGCGGCTATGCATACCTGCCGCCGGCAAGCGGCTGGACAGCGCGCAACACAGGCAAGGAACCGGTGCGGTTTCACTGGGTACGCAAAGCCTACCAGGCGGCGGACGGTATCGACATGCCGCCTGCCTTCATCACCAACGAAAACCAGGTTGCGCCGGTTGCCATGCCAGGCACCGAAGGACGCTGGTCAACCGCACGCTTTGTCGATCCGGCGGACCTGCGCTACGACATGCACGTCAACATCGTCACATTCGAGCCCGGCGCGGTCATTCCCTTTGCCGAAACGCACGTGATGGAACACGGTATCTATGTGCTCGAGGGCAAGGCCGTCTACCGGCTGAATCAGGATTGGGTCGAGGTCGAGGCCGGCGATTTTCTGTGGCTGCGCGCCTTTTGCCCGCAAGCCTGCTACGCCGGCGGACCAGGCCGCTTCCGCTATCTCTTGTACAAGGACGTCAACCGTCACATGGCGCTGGGCCCTGCCCGGCCATGAGATGACGTGCGCATAAACTGTTCGGCTCTTACTTGCCAGCCATCAGCGCTTTGAACTTGTCCATCTCGGTTTGCGGGGCTGAGACGACAAAGGGGTCAGTTGGCCACGCGCCGGATTGGACCTCATCAATCCACTGCTTGAATGCATCGACGCGCATGCCTTGAATGCGCTCGAACTCCTTGGCGAGGTTGGCGTACTGCTTGGAGTGGCGCGGCACATGGCCGGTGTTGTAGCCGAGCACATCGCAGGCGAAGAGATATTGGCAATCGCCGCCCTTGCCGCCGCCCATGGAAACCAAAAACAAGTTTGTATGCTTGGCAATTTCGGCAGTCACTTCCGGCGGCACGACTTCAATTTCAACGCCGAATGCGCCGACGTCCTCGTAGCGTTTGCACCGCTCCCAGACGCTCATGGCGCTTTCAGCGGTTTTGCCAACGCCCTTAAAGCCGCCAGTCCAGGTGCAGTAATGCGGCACCAGCCCGACATGGCCGATGACCGGAATGTAGTCCTTGGCCATACGCTCGACCGTATCGAAGGAGGCGGCGCAATAAACAGCGTCCGCGCCCGCGTTCATCATCGCAAACGCCCAGCGCATGTAATCATCCTGTGACGCAGGAGCGGCATAGAGCGGCAGACCGGGAATGGCGAACAGCGTCGGGGCAAAATCGCGGAACTGTTTTTGCACCAGCATTTCCGGCGGCACGGAAACCATGTCGATACCGGCGGCCTCGGCGGCTGCAAGCTCCTCCCAGTTTTCCACGCGCATCATCGTGTACTGGTATTTCCCTTTGTTGGCACGGACATCGGCAACTGTCGGTTTCTTGCGCGTCATGATGGTTTCCTCCCGTTGGCAGGCAGATTGCAATTTGCTGCCCGGCATTTCATCTTGTTTTCACCGGTGCGATATCAGGTCAATGCAGCAACGCGGTTTCCCGGCGTCGGTGGATTCAATTCTATCATCCTTGGCATTCTCAGGACGCCATCTCAAAAATCCTGCGGCTTGAAGTCGCCGGCTTCCTGCGGCAAAACAAGACGGAGCAGCTCAACGGACTTGCGCAATCCTTCCAGCCGCGAGAACATCACATCTTCATGCTCGATCGATAGCCAGCCGTCATACCCCGCCATCCGCAAACGATAGCAGAAATCGCGCCACCAGGATTCGCCATTGCCGTAACCAAGCGTGATGTAGCTCCACGCCCGCGCCGGAATATCCATCAGCGAACGGTTTTCGAGGCGGCTGGAAAGCGCGGCTGCCGGCTTGTTGATCATCGTATCCTTGGCGTGAGTGTGGCGGATGGCGCCGCCAAGCGCATCAACGGCGGCCAGCGGGTCTGCGCCCATCCACATCAGATGCGACGGATCGAGATTGGCGCCGACGATATTGCCGACCTCCTTGCGCAGGCGCAGAAGCGTCGGCACGTTGAAAACCAGCTGGTTGCCGTGCAATTCGACGGCGAGCTTGACGCCGTGCGCCTTCGCGTGATCGGCGAGCTTCTTCCAATAGGGCAAAAGCCGCTCTTCCCACTGGTATTTCAGCATCGTCTGCGTTTCCGGCGGCCACGATGAGACGACCCAGTTCGGCATCGTGTCTCCGGGCGCGCCTTCCGGCAGGCCCGACATTAGAACAACTGTTTCGACACCAAGTTCGCCCGCAAGACGGATCGTGTCATAAAGCGCATCGGATTGGCGCTTGCCATCGGTCGGGTGCAACTGGTTGCCATTGGCGTTGAGCGCGATCAGTTCAAGGCCGCGTTGCCGGATCGCGCCGAGAAACGCCTTGCGCGCTGACGCGTTTGAAACAAGTTCCGGCAAGTTCAAATGCGGCGCAGACGTCCAGTTGCAGGCGTTGAACTCGACGCCCTTGATGCCCATGCGCGCTGCAGTGTCCAGCATGTCATCAAAGGCAAGATGCCCGAGCGAGTCCGTGACCATTCCGATTTTCATGTGTGGCTTTCAGGTTCTCAATAGAGCCTTGGCTTGGCGGCCTGTTCAATCAGCACTGCGCCGCCCTTGGCCAGCGAGGCAACGCCGGCTTCCGCGACAAGCGTGGCGCAATAGCCGTCCCATGCGCTTGCCCCGGCCGGAATGCCTGCGTGGATTGACTGGAGCCAGGCCATGTTTTGCAGGCGGTAGGCCTCAGCAAAGCGCGGGCGCCAGTCTTGCGGATAGCTTGTCGACTGTTTCAGTCCGACATGAGTTTCGATGTTGACGGGCGCACGCAGGAACACGGAACCTTTTTCGCCGACCAGTTCGCCGCGCACATCATAGCCATAGGCGGCGTTGTTGTTGATCTCAACATTGACCAGCTGGCCAGCCGCAGTTTGGACGACCATGAAAACCGGCGCGCCGGGTTTGCCTGCGCCCGTGCCAAGCGGGCGGAAGACAGAGATGGACTTGTAATCCGCGCCAAGCACGAAGCGGGCGATGTCAAACTCGTGCGGCGCCGAATTGCTGATCGCCATCTGGCCAGTAAAATTGGCAGGCGCAGACACATTGCGATGAAAATTATGCATCATCAGAGCCGGGCCGATTAGACCATTGTCCAGCGCGGATTTCATCTCGACATAGGCGGGGTCAAAACGGCGCATGAAGCCGATCTGCACGAGGCGCTTGCCAAGTTTCACCTCGGCATCAATCACCGCAAGGCACTCTTTTGAGTCTGGTGACAGCGGCTTTTCGCACAACACCTGTTTTCGCGCAGCAAGCGCGGCCAGGCTCAGCGGCGCGTGAGTGTGGTCGGGGCTGGCGATCAGCACCGCATCCACGTCATTGGAATTGATGACGGCAAGCGGATCAGACGCGGTGTGGACCGCGCCAGTTTCATCTGCAACCAAGCGAGCGCGGGCGGAATCGGCGTCGCAGACATATTGCAGCTTTGCCCCGGGAATCTGCGACGACAAAATGCGCGCATGGTCGGCGCCCATGATGCCCGCGCCGATCAATCCAATGCGAAGGGTCATTGCCGGTTCACCCTGGCAACCTTTTTGGCGTACCGCGCTTCCATTTGCGCCTGCGCTTCCTTGCTGCCGTCATGCCAGGTGCCGAACAGCTTATCGAGCGCGGTGGTGCCATCAGCGTAATTCACCTCAAAGTATTTGTGGTGCAGGTAATGGGCATAGGCATGCGTGTCGACGCCGCTTTCCTCGCCCACTTCGATCTTGTCAAAGCCGATATGGCCGACGACAGCGCCGGTGCCGGTGATGTGCAGGCCGTAAAGAAACAACAGCGGATGCGACGGCAGGATGAGATGGATGAGCGAATCCGACCAATAGAGCAGATGCTCGATTGGATGCATGGAAAGACTCGACCACGGGCTCGGATTGACCGAGTTGTGGTGCACG
>JBAVTG010000278.1:0-30780 GCA_049696015.1 Rhizobiaceae bacterium
ATGCGCAGCCGGAGATCGCAAGTGCTGCGACCAGGGCGATCATCGCCGGGTTGCGGATAAGAGATGCAAAGCGGCTCATGCCGGACTCCTTGGCAATTTAACGTTCATGTTGGGCTTTGAGTAACCACATCGGGGTTAACCCGCACACAACAAACAGGGTTAATTCTTTCCTAACCGGGTCCTTATCCGGTGTTCGCGGCCGGTCTGTATGGACAAACAGAAATGGCCCCGCCTCAACGGGGCCATTGGAACGGGAATGCGGCCAAATGGCGGCGACAGGTTTGCCGCTCAGTCGAGCAGCGGCGACCAGGCCGGATCGGAGGCAGCGCCGGGTGTCGGAATCTGCTGTTCGTTGTAGCCGGTCAGGTCAATTGAATAGAGTGCCGGGTTGCCGCCTGCCGCGTTCTTGTAGAAAGCGAGCACGCGGCCATTCGGGGCCCATGTCGGGCCTTCGGCAAGAAAGCCGGAGGTAAGGATGCGCTCGCCCGAACCGTCTGTTTTCATGACACCGATGGAGAACTGGCCGCCAGACTGTTTGGTGAAAGCGATCAGATCGCCACGTGGCGACCAGACCGGAGTCGAGTAGGAGCCGTCGCCAAACGAGATGCGGTTTGGTTCCGAGCCGCCTGCGCCCATGACATAGATCTGCTGCTTGCCGCCGCGGTCGGACTCAAACACGATCTGCCCGCCGTCTGGAGAATAAGACGCGCCAGTGTCGATGGCCGGAGAATTTGTCAACCGTGTCACATTGCGGCTGCGCAGATCCATCGCATAGAGGTTGGCTGAACCATTATCCTGCAAAAGGCTCATGACAACCTTTTGGCCGTCGGGCGAAAAGCGCGGTGCAATGGTGATGCCCGGAAAATCGCCAACCCGCTCACGCTGACCCGTTTCAAGCTGCAACAGATAGATCGACGGCCTGTCGCCATCGAAAGACATATAGGTGATCTCCTGCTTGTTGGGCGAAAAGCGCGGCGTCAGCACCAGGTCCTTGCCGGATGTCAACGTGCGAACATTGGCGCTGTCCTGATCCATGATGGCAAGTTTCTTGATGCGCTTGTCCTTCGGGCCGGATTCGGAAACGAAGACAATGCGCGAATCAAAGTAACCTTTTTCGCCGGTCAGCCGCTCATAGATTGCGTCAGCAATCATGTGGGCGATGCGGCGCTGGTTGGAGGCATCGGCGACCAGTTGCTGGCCTTCCAACTGTTCAGCAGCAAATGTATCCCACAAGCGGAACTCGGCTTTCAGTTTGCCGCCTTCCTGGGAAACTCGGCCGGTGACGAGCGCCTGCGCATTGATGACCTTCCAGTCCTCAAAGCGCGGGGCGACGTCGGGATTGGAAATCTTTTCGATGAATGCGCCCTGGTCAATGGGCGCAAACAGGCCGGAGCGCTTCAGGTCTGCGGCAACGATCTGAGAAATTTGCGCGCCAAGTTCGCCGCCTGACAGGAAATCAGTGATGGCGATCGGCAGCGGTTCGGCGTTGCCTTTGGTGATGTCAACTTCGACAAGCGCCCGCGCCGGCAGCGTCATCGCGCCAACAGCGGCAAGCGCGGTGAATATGGCAACGGCCAAATCTCTGATCAGCTTCTTCATCGTGTCTCAACCTCTTTCATGGCCGGGGATTATCACAATTGGCTCGGATCGAAGTTGACTATCACTTCGGACCAGGCGTCATATTTGTCGGCAGGCAAATTGTAGGGCGCGCATTTGAGCACGGCGCGGCGCGCCGCTTCCGCCGCTGCGCGCTCGATGCCCGCGCCGCCGCCGCCCGCAACGATTTTTGGTGTTCCGTCAATTTCGCCGGATTGGTTCAGGCTCATCTTGATGGTGATCTTGAGTGAGCCCGCATCATTGATGCCGGTCGGGGGACTCCAGCATTTCTCGATCATGCCGCGCAACGCATCCATTTCGCTGAGCGACAGTTTCGAGCCGCCGGTCGTTTTCTTGCCGCCAAGTGACGCCTTTTCAGATGACTTCTTCTTGCCTCCTGTGGCGCCCTTTTCCTTGTTCAGGAGTGCGGCAATCTCTTCCTCGTTGAATTCTTTTGATGCCGCAGCCTTGGCTTCGGCGGCGGCTTTCGCCTCGGCGGCCTTTTTGGCGGCTGCCTTCTTGGCTTTGGCATCTGCATCAGCCTTGGCCTTTGCGTCTGCTGCCTCTTTTGCTTCAGCTTCTGCCGCTGCCTTCGCTTCTGCCGCAGCTGCTTCCTTTGCGGCTTCCGCTTTTGCGGCCTTCTCGGCAGCCTGCTTCTCGGCCTTTGCCGCCTTCTCCTTGGCGGCCTTTTCCTCTTCGGCGGCCTGCGCGTCCGCATCGGCCTTCAACAGCGCTTCGGCTTCAATTTTTGCTTTTGCTTCAGCCTCAGCGTCAGCTTTTTGCGCCTCCGCCTTCTTTGCAGCCTCGGCCTTGGCCGCCACTGCGGCTTTCTCAGCGGCAGCGGCTTGCGCCTTTGCTTTGGCTTCTTCCTTGGCAATTTCGTCAGCCACCGGGTCGGCCTGCTTTTCAGCGGGCTTTTCCACCGGCTTTTCCTGCGGCTTGGGCGCTTCGGCCTTTACGACGGGTTTCGGTTTTTCCACCGGTTTGGGCGGCGTTTCGACATCCAGCTCATTATCTCCGGCATTTTTGGCATTCGGATCGTCAGCGGGCTTTTGCGTGGGTATTGGCGCGGCCTTTTCTGCTTTTTCGGCCGTCTTCTCGCCCTGCTGGATTTGCGTCAGTTCCTCAATCGACACCATTTCAACCGGCAGGGCTTCGCCGCCCGCTTCGAGCTTCTTGGTCGAAGACAGCGATACCAGCCCGATAAGCAGGGCCAGTATGTGCAAAATCACGGATGTGGCGATCGGACCTTTCATGGCCGGGTCAGCCGCCTCCCTCGGGAAGGCTGACCAGACCCATGTTTTTGAAACCGGCGGATGAGATGCGGGCCATGACCTTCATCACCTGGCCATAATCGGCATCCTTGTCGCCGCGCACAAAAATGCGCTCTTCATAGCCCTGTTTGGCAATGGCTTGCAGCTTCGGGATTACTTCTTCAATGCCGATCGGCGTTTCCTGAATGTAGATTTCACCAGCCGCATTGACCGAAACGGTGATCGGCTGCGTATCGGTGTTCATCGATTTTGCCTGAGTGTCCGGCAGGTCGATTGGCACGCCCACTGTCATCAGGGGCGCGGCAACCATGAAAATGATCAAAAGCACCAGCATGACGTCGACCATTGGCGTGACGTTGATTTCGCTCATGACGCCGCCCGTGCCGCGCCCCCTGCGGCGGCGGCTGCCTTTGCCCGAATTGTTTCCTGCCGACATGCCCATGGCAAATCTCCGCTTCAGCCCTGCCGGGCGATCTTCTCGTCAATTTGCCGCGAAAGAATGGCGGAGAATTCGTCAGCGAAGCCTTCAAGACGCGAGCCGATCTTGGCGACATCCGAGTGCAGCTTGTTGTAGGCGATAACCGCCGGAATGGCCGCGACCAGGCCGATGGCGGTGGCCAGCAGCGCTTCAGCGATACCAGGCGCGACCACCGACAGGTTGGTGTTTTTCGATGCGGCGATCGACATGAAGGAGGTCATGATGCCGATAACGGTGCCGAACAGACCGACAAACGGACCAGCAGAACCAATGGTGGCAAGCGAGGTCAGGCGGCTTTCCAGATGCTCCATCTCGCGGGTCAGCGCCACGTCCATCGATTTCTCAATGCGCATCTGCAGGCCGATTGGCGAGCGGGCGCCGCGCTCAAAACTCTTCTTCCATTCGCGCATGGCGGCGACGAAAATCGATCCCATGCCGATGGTATTGCGGTCGGCAAGCGTGCGGTAAAGGTCTTCCAGCGACTGGCCAGACCAGAACACCTGTTCGAACCGGTCGAGCGCGGCGCGCATTTTGCGGAACAGCATCACCTTCTGGATGATCAGCGCCCAAGTCCAGACCGAGGCGGCAAACAGGGCGACCATCACAAGTTTGACAATCCATCCGGCCTGCAGGAACAGACCCCACATGGACATGTCCACGGTGGGTGCAGCCAGCGCGATTTCTTCCATAGTTCTTACCTCAAATCCAAACGCCCGGTCTGATGTGCCGGGCGGTGCAGTGTGCTTCGCGCGATCCTTCGATGGCCTGCCGGCGCGGTGCTTGCGTCGGCCGTGCTTCTTTCCGCGAAATTTGGTCAAAACAAGACGCGGGTTTGCCGCGCCCGGTTTCGTGGACCCATTCATGGATTGTTATGGTTAAGGATGGGTTAGCTTGAGCGGCGGGCCGCTTCAGCTTTTGGGCGTGAACGCGGCAGTCCAGTCCTTCGGAAAGCGGCGCGGGCGCCCCTCGCCATTGATGATCGCGGCCTCGACTCGGGCTTTGGAAAGCTCTTTTGGCCCGCGAAGAATCGTTTGACACATGACGACACGTGCGCCCGAGATGCTTTCGGTCCTTGTTTCGATGGTCAGCACATCGTCAATGCGGGCGGGTGACACAAAGTCGATTTCCATACGCCGAACTACCCAGACAAGCTTCTCGCCGTGCGCGCCGTCTTCCAGTTCGGCGTGATGGATGCCCGACAGGCGCAAATAATCAGTTCGCCCGCGCTCGAAGAATTGAAGATAGCGGGCATGATAGACGACGCCGGTGAAATCCGTGTCTTCGTAGTAGACCCGCTGCTCCAGCCGGTGACCGAAGTCGGTCAGCTCTCCCGCCAGCCCTTTACCACGTTCAGACATCGCCAATTCCCGCGCATCGCAATTGGCCGTATATGCGCCAAAACAAACGGATTGGCAAAATGCGGCTGTTCAAGACACTCATAATCCTGTTGCTGGCAGCCACGCCGGTGTGTGCCGCTACCTTTGAAGGGCGCTCCGGTATTTCGCTCGACATCTGGACGACGTGGCCGCAGGAATCCAAATGGGCAGATGAAAGCGTGCTGTTTCCGTTTCCGGAATGGCGCCGAACCCTAACGGACGCAGATCTGAAGGATCTTGCCGATAGCGGCTATGATTTTGTCCGTATTCCGATCGACCCTGCGCCGTTTCTGTCTGACCAATCCGCACCGTTCCGCGACCGGCTCTATGAGGAAACTGGCGCGGCCATCGACATGGCGCTCGGCGCAGGGCTTAGCGTGATCGTTGACATGCATCCGATTCCGGCAGGCGAGCGATCAATTGGCACCACGGAAATTCTTGAAAGCAGTGATCAGTATGCTGCCTATCTCGACATGCTGCGCCGCATGGCGCTGCTGATCAAGGACAGGGACCCAAAGCGGGTCGCGCTTGAACTGTTCAACGAACCAACCAATGACTGCAAGGAAGACAATACCAACACCTGGCCGGGCATGATGCGCCAAGCATTCGCCGCAGCCCGCGCTTCGGCCACAAAATTGACGCTGGTGCTCTCCGGCTCGTGCTGGGGCGGGGCGGAAGGGCTGGCGAAACTCGATGCCAAGGACTTTCCCGATGATAATCTGATCTGGTCATTCCATTCCTATGATCCGTTCATTCTGACGCATCAGGGCGCGACCTGGACTGGCGATTTCATGCCGCATGTCTATGGCCTTCCCTATCCGCTGCATGAAGCTTCGAAGGATGATCTGGACGCCGCGCTTGATGCCATTCGCGTCCGAATCAAGCGCGATGCGCCGGCTACGCGTGTTGCAGGCCATCTTGCCTATCTTGACGAGGAGATCGCCAAGATTTCCACCAAGGAAGGACTGGACGGCGAAATGGACAAGCCGTTCTCCATTGTTGCCGATTGGGCTAAATCCAATGGTGTTGATCCGGCCGATATCCTGCTTGGTGAATTTGGCATGATCCGGCAGGAATATGGCAATGACCATGAAGTTCCGGCCAATACCCGCTCGGCTTTCTACCAAGCGCAGATAGAACGCGCAGAAAAATACGGGTTCCGCTGGGCGGCCTTCTCTTATGGCGGGGCGTTTGCCTTGGCGCGCGATTGGGACGGCAAGGCGGTAGAGCGCGTTATCACGCCCTAATCTGAAATTTGACAAAACTCCCGATTGCAGCAGTCCGCGCCGGAGGTTAACAGTTGCATTCAAACCTGCGACCGGAATTCCATGATGCTGCGCGCCTTAGCCATAATGTTGTTGGCCTTCAATCTGGCGGCATGCGGTTCCAAGCCGACGACGCTTGGCGCGATTGCCCTTGCAGATCAGCGGGTGGCTAGCGCGGAACAGGTGTTTGTCGCCACCACCCGCAAGCCGCTTGATGACAAGACAAGATTGTTCGGCGGGGACCGGTCCGACAGTCTGCATTTTGCCGACATCACCGTTTCAGTACCGCGAGAACGCGCGACAGGGTCGATCACGCCACCTGCGGAAAAGCCCGATCTGTCCCGCAGTTTTGCGGTCACCTCTGCGGCATTGACAGATGACGAAGCGGTTTTTGCCAGCCGCCTTCGCGGCGCCCTGGCCGGCCGGCCCGCCGGAAAGCGCTCAATTTTCGTGTTCATTCACGGCTATAATGTTGGCTTTGCCGGCGGCCTTTTTTCAACAGCGCAACTGCACCATGATTACAAGATGCCGGGCGTTGCTGTGCATTATTCCTGGCCATCAGCAGAAAAGACAGCGCTTTATCTCTACGACCGTGACAGCGCCGAATTTGCACGCGACGGACTTGCCAAAACACTGAAGATCGCTGCGGCTGCAAACCCTGACTCCATCATTGTCCTTGGTCATTCAATGGGGACGCTTGTCACCATGGAAGCGATGCGCACATTGGCGATGACTGGACAATCCGGCACAGTGTCGAAGATAAACGCCTTGGTGCTGGCCGCACCGGACATCGATATTGATGTGTTCCGCAGCCAACTCAGCGCGCTTACTGTTCGACCGAAAACCATGGTTGTGCTGGTGTCGGAAGAGGACAAGGCGCTCAAGCTTTCCGGCAAGGTGCGCGGCGACCATGCGCGTGTGGGCTCCGGCGCCAACAAACAGGAGCTCGTCGATCAGGGCTTGATTGTCCTCGACATCGCCGCGCTGCGCAACAAGGACGACCGGCTGGCCCATTCAACCTATGCCAACTCGGAACAGCTGATTGCATTGGTCAACAGCGGCCTGAACCTTGCTGCTCTTGAAAAGGCGCAATCCGGCCAAGGCGGTTTGATCGGCGACAGCCTCGGCCTTGCCGGTGATTTGCTTTCGTCGATCGTCTATCTGCCAGCGAAGATTGTCGGGGCGCGGTAGGGTTCACTCATCTTCAAACAACAGCGCGGTCTGCGCGGCGTCGCGTGGCGCTTGGAGGCCGAGGTGTTTCCAGGCGTTGGCGGCGAGCACGCGGCCGCGCGGTGTGCGCTGCAGGAATCCCTGTTGAATGAGATAGGGTTCAATGATGTCTTCGATGGCATCGCGCGGCTCGGAAAGGGCTGCGGCGATGGTCTCAATCCCGACCGGGCCGCCGCCGAAATTCAGCGCGATCTGGTTGAGATAGCGCCGGTCGAGCGCATCTAGGCCAAGGCTGTCCACTTCCAGGCGCAAAAGCGCCGCATCGGCCAGCGCCCGCGTCACGCGCTCGCCGCCGCCGGCATGGGCAAAGTCGCGCACCCGGCGCAGCAGCCTGCCGGCAATGCGCGGCGTGCCGCGCGAGCGGCGGGCAATTTCGCTGGCGCCATCGTCATCGAGCGGGAGGCTCAAAATGCGGGCACCGCGCCGGACAATCAGTTCCAGCTCTTCCACCGAATAGAAATTCAACCGCACCGGGATGCCGAACCGGTCACGCAGCGGGTTGGTCAAGAGACCAAGCCGCGTGGTGGCCGCCACAAGGGTGAATTTGGCCAGGTCAATTTTCACGGAGCGGGCTGCAGGCCCTTCGCCGATGATCAGGTCCAGCTGGTAATCTTCCATCGCCGGATAGAGAATTTCCTCGACGGCCGGCGACAGACGGTGGATTTCGTCGATAAACAGCACATCGCCGTCTTCGAGATTGGTCAAAAGCGCCGCCAGGTCGCCAGCCTTGGCGATCACCGGGCCTGACGTTGAGCGGAAATTGACTCCCAGCTCGCGTGCCATGATCTGCGCCAACGTCGTCTTGCCCAGTCCCGGCGGGCCGACAAACAGCACGTGGTCGAGCGCCTCGCCGCGCGACTTGGCAGCGTCGATGAAGACCTTCAAATTCTCCCGCGCAGCCTTCTGCCCGACAAATTCATCCAGAGTTTGCGGCCGCAAATTCGTATCCGCGTCTTCGCCGCGTTTTTCCGGGTTTATGATGCGCGATGTTTCGTTCATTGAATTCGGTCTAAGGGCAAAGTGTCAGACCAGCAAGACTGGGAGCGAAACTGGGCAAATGTCGGCGCAAGGATTTGAGCGTCTAATGCGGGACTCACCGTGCTAACTCCTTAAGCCCCTGCCGAATGAGCTTGGCGCTATCGGCCCCCTCGCCCGCAGTTTTTATCGCCGCCGCGATCGCATTGGCAGCCATATCACGTGAATAGCCAAGGTTGGTCAGCGCCGATACCGCGTCGGCAATCGGGGCCGGGGCAATGCCTTCCCCGAGTTCTTGCTTGAGGCCGATTGTGCCTGATGCTTCTCCGGCAAAAGCCGGCGCTTTGTTCTTCAGTTCGGTGACGATGCGCTCGGCCACCTTTTTGCCGACACCGGGCGCACGGGAAACCATGGCAATGTCCCTGAGCGCAATGGCATTGGCCAAGTCGGAAGGCGGCATGGTGCTCAACACCGCCAATGCAACTTTAGCGCCGACGCCCTGGACGCTTTGCAACAGGCGGAACCATTCGCGCTCCAGATGTGACTGGAAACCAAACAGCCGGATCATGTCCTCGCGCACATAGGTTTCGATGTGCAGAACGACAGCCTCGCCAGTTCCCGCAAGATTGCCGAGCGTGCGGGCCGAACAGAATGCGACATAACCGACGCCGTGGACGTCAATGACCACATGGTCCTCGGCGATCTCGTCGATTGTGCCTTTGAGTTTTCCGATCATGAAGCGACCCGTTTCAATACTATCGAAGCCATACGATTATGCGCATGGCAAATTGCGATTGCCAGCGCGTCGGCAGCGTCTGCGCCTTTGAAATCCGCCTTGGGCAGCAGCACTTTTACCATCATCTGGATTTGACCCTTATCGCCGTGGCCGACGCCGATCACCGATTTTTTCACAGCGTTGGGCGCGTATTCTGCAACCGGCAATCCGGCTTGCGCTGGAACCAGCATGGCAATGCCGCGCGCTTGACCGAGCTTGAGCGTTGAAACCGGATCCTTGTTCACGAACGTTGCCTCTACCGCCGCCTCGTTTGGCATGTGGGCATGAATGACGGCGGACAGGCCTTCGTGCAACTGGCACAACCGCGAAGCAAGATCAGTTTTGTCATCAGAAGTTACGGTGCCGCAAGCGACGTAGGTGAGCGAATTGCCCAGGGACTCGATGATACCCCAGCCGGTGCGGCGCAAGCCCGGATCAATGCCGATTATGCGAATCGCCGAAGCCATGTGAATTCCCCGTTGTCACGAGGGCATACACCATCAGCATTACGTGAACAAACAGAAAACAGATGATCCGGACGCCGGCGTCAGCGGCCGCCGAATGCCGCCTTGAGCAGCGTCATTTGGTCATTGACGCCATTGCGCTTGGGCAAGGAAGCCTGCTCGTCGCCTGCTTTTGGATACAATTCCTCGTCAAACCGGCGCACCATCGCCTGCATTTGCAGCGAACGGTCGACAATGTCGATGAATTTGGCAGGAAGCTCGTCCCAGCTCTGGGTTGAGCGCGAGGCGGACGGCGTTTCAAGCTGAACCTTGGCTTTTTCTTCGGCAACCTGCGCCCGGGTCATCTCACCGCTGTTGGCAGCGCGCTGCAACAAAAGCCACGAGGCGATCTGCATCAGGCGGGTCGTCAGGCGCATGGATTCGGCGGCGTAAAGCGTTGCTGCGATGCGCGACAGGCGCTTGGCCTCGCCGCGGCCGTCACCGTCAAGATAGGCAGCAGCTTCCTCGACCAGTCTCATGCCGTCAGAATAGAGCGGCTTGAACCGTTCGGAAAAAATGCGCTTTTCGGCGAGCCGTACTGTCTTGGCCGGAGCCTGTTCCTGAATGCTTGACATCATTTACTCAAATACGCCTGCCCGATTGACTTCTTGCCAACCCGTTTGCGGATCAACATTGCCCCGTTTCCCTGCCGTTTACAATTCACGGCAGGTAACGTTGGCTTGAACATGACAGTTGCAGCCTTGCGCCGGGCGGCGCAAGCTTATACTTAAAGAAGGGTTAATCCGGCCAGGGACTGCCTGTTTCATTCGGGCAAAAAAAGAGCCGCGAATGGCGGCTCTCAAGAGTTTAACAGGGAGGCGTCAATCAAGGCAGTCGAGACCACCGAGAGTGAATCGAGAAACTCGATAGGCGCATTAAAGTCCTATAAAGCTTAACAAAATCTGAATCTGGTGCATTTTTCGCAAATTTTCACTAATTCCAGAATGAATTTCACATCATCCGATCAGCGCTGCTGCACCGTCCCAGATCAGCTTTGCTGACACCAAAAGCAGCATGGCGATCATGTAGGGATAAAAGACCTCAGCGCGCATGCGCGCCACGATCCAGACACCTGCCATGGTCGAAATCACTGCCAGCGGAAACATCACTGCCGAAAGCGACAGATTAGCGGCATCGAACTGGCCAAGGGCAAAGTAGGGAATCAGCTTGACCGCATTGACGAGCGCGAAAAAGATCGTGCTGGTGCCGGTGTAGGTTTTCGGATCCTGCTTGAGCGGCATCGTGTAGATCTGGTAGGGCGGGCCGCCTGCATGGGCAACGAAGCTTGTGAACCCGGCAACCGCGCCCCAGAAGGCGCCGGCCGGCGCATTGTGCGGCTGCGTGTGCCCGCCTGCTGTTTTTGATGGCAACAGGCTGCGGATTGCAAACCACAGGCCGATCAGCCCGACAATGAGAGTAACCGCGTCGTCCGAGACGATTCGCGCCGTCAGATAGCCGATGAAAATACCGATCATCGCGCCCGGCAACATGATTTTCAGCGTTGCCATGTCGCGGAAGCCGCGCCAGGACCAGAGACTGACCATATCCATCACAATCAGGATCGGCAGCATGATTGCCGCGCTTTGCACCGGCGCGACAACCAGCGCGAGGAACGGCACACCCAATTGCCCAAGGCCGCCAAGCCCGCCTTTGGACAGGCCGACAAAGGTTACCGCCGGAATGGCGGCAGCATAGAAGTAGGGATCGGTGAGCAGATTGTTCATTGCAAAGGCCAATTGGTATCGTTGCGCAAGCCTTAAGGATGAACTTGTAAGCACGCCAGTGCCTGACTGTTCAAACCGCGCGTGATCCACTATTCGCTTGACGGATGAACATGGGCGCGAATTGTTTGCGGCCAGTCGAATTTTGTCCATGATTGCCCGCCATAGGCTGGCTGACGTGCTGAAAGGTAAACTTGTGGCCACATTGCCGAATCGCTGCCGTCTGGTGCTTGTCGCCTCGCCCGCCGGAGATGTCCCGGCCAGTGTCAGCGCCGTTGGCCAGGCCATGGCCGGCGGCGATGTCGCATCCGTGATCTTGGCGCGGTTCAATGCTGGCGAGGAAGTGTTTCGCGATTGGGCGGCTGCGGTCGTGCCGATTGTCCAGGCGGCGGGCGCAGCGGCAGTTATTGCCGGCGATACGCAGGCCGCCGGCCGGGTCAAGGCCGACGGCATACATGTTGCCGGCAAGCGCGACCAGCTTTCCGATGCGGTGAAGAAATTCCAGCCTAAATGGATCGTCGGCGCCGATGTGCGGTCCTCGCGTCATGATGCGTTGGAGCTGGGCGAGGAACGGCCGGACTATTTGCTTGCCGGGCGGCTTGACGGCGACACTCATCCTGAGCCTGAGCCCAAATCGCTGGAACTGGCCGAATGGCTGGCGCAAATGATAGAAATTCCATGCATCGCGATGGCCGGTTATACGCCTGAAAGCGTCATTGCGGCTGCTGCCACTGGCGCGGATTTCGTTGCGGCAGGTGCTGCAGTCTTCGGCGAGGGGCGCGATGCCATGGCAATGGTGATGCTGGCCAACGCCCTTCTGGATGAGCATGCGCCCAGGCTCGATGACGCCGGAGACGGGGATGACTGACCGGGCAAAAAGCCTCTTTGCCGCCGCCATTGTTGGTCTCATGTGGCCAATCTCAACTTATGCAGCGGGCGAGTCGCTGGCCATTGATCCCAAACGTCTGGGCGCGCCCGCGCCGGATGATGCTTACGGCGCCTATCAGCGCGGCCTCTACAAGACGGCGCTGAGCCTAGCGCAGGAGCGCGCGAAGACCGGCGATGCGGAAGCCATGACGCTTGCAGCCGAGATCCTGTCACGCGGCCTCGGGGTTCCGCGGGACTTGTCTGAGGCCGCAAGGCTCTATGCCATGGCGGCGGACAAGGGCGTTCTGGAGGCGCGGTTTCAAACGGCGCTGTTCATGCTTGAAGGCAAATATCTGACCAAGGATTTGACAAAAGCGAAAGAGCATCTGGAAAAGGCGGTGGCCGGCGGCCACAAGCTTGCCGCGTTCAATTTGGCGCAACTGGTTATGTCAAAGGCCGCCAATGATGCAGAACGCAAGCAAGCGTATGACTTGTTTATGGTCGCCGCTGATGCGGGATTGGCAGATGCGCAGTATGCCGTCAGCCAGTTTCTGGCCAATGGAACCGGCGGCGTGCCCTACGATGAGGCCAAGGCGCGCGTCTGGCTCGAAAAGGCTGCCCGGCAAAGTTACGATACAGCCATGCTCGACTATGCCAGCTGGCTAATCGACGGCATTGGCGGCAAGAAGGATTATGAAGCGGGTTTTGCCTGGATGAAGCGTGCGGCGGAGGCTGGGAACGTCGCGGCCCAGCGCCAGCTGGCGCGGCTTTACGAAAGCGGCATCGGCACCAAGGGTGATACGGTGACAGCGGCGGCGTGGTATGTGATAGCCAAGCGCGCCGGGCTCAAGGATACCAAGCTTGACGATCTGCTCGACGGGTTGACGGACGCGGAAATGAAAAAGGCGATTGAGCTGGCCAACCGGCTGAAATAGGCGCTTTTCCTGCCGGACCCTTGCTCTTGCTGCCGATATGTGGTCTTAGCGCGGCAACATTTTCCGGCTTCATCCATGCGGCCGTGACGACCATCCAAAGCTCGAAGAAGAAGAACCATGAAAATCAACGGCAATGAAATCCGTCCAGGCAACGTGATCGAACATCAAGGCGGCCTGTGGGCCGCGGTGCGGTGCAACCACGTCAAGCCCGGCAAGGGCGGCGCCTACAATCAGGTCGAACTGAAGAACCTGATTGATGGCACTAAGTTGAATGAGCGCTTTCGCTCTGCCGAGACGGTCGAGAAGATCCGCCTTGAGCAAAAGGATTTCACCTTTCTATATGAGCAGGGTGAGTCCCTGGTGTTCATGGATCAGGAATCTTACGAGCAGCTTGAACTGCAGAAGGATTTTGTCGGCGACCGCTCGGCATTCCTGCAGGACGGCATGAAGGTCGTTGTCGAAATGCATGAAGAGCGTCCGATCGGAATTGCTCTTCCCGATTACGTGACACTGGCCATCGTCGAAGCTGATCCGGTCGTAAAGGGCCAGACTGCTGCCTCGTCCTACAAGCCCGCTGTGCTTGAAAATGGCATCCGCATTCTCGTCCCGCCCTTCATTTCCTCGGGCGAGCGGGTTGTTGTCGACACCAGTGAATTAACCTACGTGCGCCGCGCCGACTAAGACATCGGCCACATCAGGACGGAATAGTATATATGGCGCGTTCAGCGATCCTTCATGTCATGGTTCAGGCCGCACTCAAGGCCGGTAAATCGCTGTCGCGCGATTTTGGCGAAGTGCAGAATCTTCAGGTCTCGATGAAAGGCCCCGGCGATTATGTCAGCCAAGCCGACCACAAGGCCGAAGAGATCGTCAAGGGCGAATTGATGAAAGCCCGCCCCGATTACGGCTTTATTGGCGAAGAGGGCGGCGAGAACACGGGCGCTGACACTCAGCATCGCTGGATTGTCGATCCGCTCGATGGAACTACCAATTTCCTCCACGGCATCCCGCAGTTTTCCGTCTCTGTCGCCCTGGAGCGGCAGGGCCAGATTGTTGCCGGCGTCATCTACAACCCGGCGATGGATGAGCTGTACACGTCAGAGCGCGGCGGCGGCGCTTATTTGAATGACCGCCGCCTGCGTGTGGCGGGCCGCACCAAATTGACGGACGCTGTCGTCGGCACTGGCGTGCCGCATCTTGGCCGCGGCCATCATGGCAATTATCTGATCCAGCTGCGCAACATCATGGGCGAAGTCGCCGGCGTGCGACGTATGGGTTCGGCAGCGCTTGATTTGGCCTATGTCGCGGCCGGCCGTTTTGACGGCTTCTGGGAAGAAGGCTTGTCCGCCTGGGATATGGCGGCAGGCATCATCATGATCCGCGAGGCGGGTGGTTTTGTTTCCGACATTTCCGGCGGCCAGAAAATGCTCGACAATGGCTCAATTTGCGCTGGTAATGAACATATCCACAAGTCGCTTTTGAAAACGCTGGCAAAGCCGGTCTGACGCTTTCAGTCCGGCGCTTCCATTTTCGCCGCAATCTGCGTTAGGGTTGCGCCAACGGTGAACACATCGTTGCATACGGGGAAGAGGCATGGCGATTACGGCAGGCAAACAGGCGGCACGACGCTTTGGGCGTGAAACTTATGACCCGGACCGGTTGTCAAGCCCGCAGGTGTTCCTGCTCTCGATGGTCATTTTTCTGGCAATCGCCGCCTTCGTCGGCGCGATCCTGTATCGTCAAGTATCCAAGGCGTTTTCAGCCAATCCGGGCCTTAATGGCCTGATCGTCGGCGTGCTGATCATCGGCATCATACTGGCGATCCTGCAGGTGATGCGGCTTTTCCGCGAAGTCAGCTGGGTCAATGGCCTGCGCGCAGGGGATCCTGACACCGGAACTGACCCGGTGCTTCTGGCGCCGATGAAGGCGCTGGTCGGGCGGCGCCAGTCTTTTGCAATGTCAACCATGACAATGCGCTCGATTCTTGATTCCATTGCCACAAGGCTGGATGAATCGCGTGACATATCGCGTTATCTGACCGGACTTCTGGTCTTCCTTGGCCTGCTTGGCACATTCTGGGGCTTGCTGCAGACCATCTCTTCCATCGGCGATACAATCCAGGCTTTGGACCCGCAAGGCGGTGATGCCAACTCGATGCTGGATTCGCTGAAGTCCGGCCTGTCTGCGCCGCTCGCTGGCATGGCCACCGCCTTTTCGTCCTCGCTGCTCGGTCTGTCCGGCTCGCTCATTCTCGGCTTTCTCGACCTGCAGGCGGGCCGGGCGCAGAACCGGTTTTATACCGAGCTTGAAAACTGGCTGTCTTCGGTCACCGACACGGACCATGTGTCGGTGATGACGCAGCCGTCGTTGCCATATCCGGCTCAAAGCGATGAAATCCGCCAGCTCGTCGACCGGTTGAAAATGGCGACCGATGGCACTGGCGGATCAAACCAGAAGACTGTTGCCGCCATGGCAAGCCTTGCCGAAGGCATTCAGGGACTGGTCAAGAACATGCGCTCTGAACAACAGATGATGCGCGACTGGGTAGAGCAGCAGGCCAATGAGCAGAAGGCGACCCGCGTGGCGCTGGAAAAAATCGCCAAATCCATGCCGGACAGGAAGGGCTGAGCGATGGCGCTTGCCCGCAACCGCCGCGACCGTCAGGTGGATTATTGGCCGGGCTTTGTTGACGCATTGTCGACGTTGCTCCTGTCGATCATGTTTCTGCTCTCGGTGTTCGTTTTGGCGCAATATCTTTTGTCGCGTGAATTGTCGGGCAAGGATGACGCGCTCGACCGGCTGAATTCGCAGATTTCCGAGTTGACCAACCTTCTGGCGCTTGAGCAGACCGGCAAGCAGGATCTGGAAAACTCGCTGGCAAACCTGCAGGCCTCGCTGGAGGCGACCGAAAGCGAGAAATCGCGCTTGCAAACACTGCTGAACCAGGGTGCCGGCGCTGGCTCCGCCATGCAGGCAAAGCTGTCGGAAGCTGAAAAGACCCTGGAATCTGAAAAGCAGATCAGCCAGCGGGCGATGAACCAGATGGATCTGCTCAACCAGCAGATTGCCGCGCTGCGCACCCAGATTGCCGCGCTGGAAGATGCGCTCGACGTGTCTGAAAACCGCGACCGCCAGTCCAATGCCAAGATCGCAGATCTTGGCAAGCGGCTGAATGTCGCTTTGGCGCAGCGGGTGCAGGAGCTTAACCGCTACCGTTCCGACTTCTTCGGCCGCCTGCGCGAAATCCTTTCGGACCGCGAAAACATCCGCATTGTCGGCGACCGCTTCGTGTTTCAGGCCGAAGTGCTGTTTCCGTCTGGCTCTGAAGTGATCAATGACGCGGGCCGCGAGGAAATGAAGAAGCTGGCCGGAGCCATTGTCGAACTTGCCAAGGAAATCCCGACCGAGATCGACTGGGTGCTACGCGTCGATGGCCACACCGACACCGTACCCTTGTCGGGCAATGGCCGCTACAAGGACAATTGGGAGCTCTCCTCTGCCCGCTCGACCTCGGTGGTCAAATACCTCATCGAAAATGGCGTCCCGGCCAATCGCCTCGTTGCTGCTGGCTTTGGCGAATTCCAGCCGCTGGAAGAGGGCGATACCTCTGAAGTCAAAAGCAAAAACCGCCGGATAGAGCTGAAGCTGACGGAGAAGTAAGGGCCTTCAGGCACGCGTTTGCCACATTCAAACCCAAAACTATCTCGCTGTAGGCGATTCTGCGCTGAGGAGAAGGCCAACCAGGGCTGATTGGCTGTGGGCTCCGGTCTTGTCAAACATGCGCTGTACATGTGTGCGGACGGTGTTGATGGTGATGCCGAGCTTTTCTGCGGCTATGGACGGGTCATGGCCCTGCGCGAGGAGCTGCGCCACTTGGGTCTGCGCCAGTGTCAGGCCATAGATGCCTTGAGCGATTGCAACCCGGCGTTTGAGCAGCTGCTCGTCATTGAAGGACACCAGTATCTTTCCGTCTTCAACCAAAACCCAGCAGAAAAGGGGAGCAGCATTATCGTCTTCGCCGAGGATCACGGCGCGCGCGGGGCGGCTGGGCGGTGAGGGCGACATGTGCGTTTGCATTTGGCGGTTTGCCCAGTCGACGGCCCCCTGAAGGCCAGCGTCATGGCTCCGGTTTCGGGCCCGCAAGCGGCCGCCGCTGATGATCAGGACGGGGTGGCTGTTGATTTGCTCATGAGCATGAGCATTCATCCAGAGGACCCTTTTGTCCGGACCAACTTCGATCAGCGGACAGGTTTCGTGGTCCATGGCGCGCTGCAGGACGACGATGCAGATTATCTTCCATTGACCTTCCATGCGCTGGAATATCTTGAGCTCGTGTTGGGTGCCGGCCAACTCGCAACTATCGCCGGTTCTGTCGCCGATTTGGTCATGGGTGACCCACGCCGTGTCGCCGTTGACGACGACATTCATCCGCTCCCGGTGGACGCGGGTTGCGGCATAGGATTCCGGAAGCTGTTTGATTACACTCCTGTGATGGTTGTCGATGGCGTCCCAGCCCTCGTAAACCTTGACCCCGAGATGTGCGTACGAAAACATGCGCCGCGCTTGTGGCGAGTGGACCCAAAGTTCCGCAATGGCATCCGGATCCCGCCGCAGGTAGGCTGCGGTGTCAGCTTCAAGAACCGCGAGGACCGCAGCCTTGTCTTCATCTGTGGTCATGGCACTCACACCGGACCGGGAGCAGTTGCTCAGTATACCGCTTTACGCGTAGTCAGGCCATGACCAAGAACCTTGCCGGTCACATGGGTCAGCGCCAGAAGCGTGGCGGCCAAGCGCCGGATTTCATTCATGATCGAGAAGAGCTTTTCCGGCAGCGCCAGGCTTACAGCGCCGCGGTCGTAATAGTCCTGCTCTTGCTTGGCGTTCATTTTCAGCGGTGCAATTGTGCGCGGATGAACGGCGGTCAACAGTGTATGATCCATTTCTGCCTCCATTTGCATCTATTGGGGCAGATTAAATGATATCCAGCTGGGGGACGTCATGCGTTTGGATGACAAGCGCAACTTCTTTTGCCCGCTAATCATGAAGCGTACAAGGCATACCGCTCAGAGCCGGCGCAAGCTTGCACCGTGCGGATGAGTGGTCGAACATTTGGAATTCCCGACCATTTCACCACCCTGCCAACACCGCCGCCAGCGCCAGTGCCGCCGGAACCATCTGAATAAACAGGATTTTCCGCCCGACGGTCATCGCGCCGTAGAGCCCGGCGACGATGACGCAGGCAAGCAAGTAGAGCGTCAGCGTCCGGCCATCACTGGCGATGCCGAGCCATAGGCCAAGCGCCAGACCTGCTGCCAGAAAGCCGTTGTACAGACCCTGATTGGCGGCCAGCACTTTTGACGCGGCGGAAAATTCCGGCGTCGTGCCAAATGCCTTGCGACCCGTGGGCGTGTCCCATGCGGCCATTTCCAGCCAGACAATGTAGAAATGAATGAGAGCGACAAGCCCTGTCAAAATCATGCCAATCATGGTCAATCCTTTTGCATCTTTCTTGCGTCGAAAGGCACGATAACCTATCGCTGCGCTTGCGTCATCCGGAGCCAATTCATGTCGTTTGCCAAACTCGATACCCACTGCCGTTCGCTGGAGGCGCTGGAACATGCGCTGTCAATACTTGGCGTCGACGAGGCGACGGCCATGGCCTCCGGCGGCGGTGAAAAGCGGGCTGAGGCTATGGCGGCGCTTTCGGGAATGTATCACCGCCAAGCGACCGATCCCAATGTGCGCGACTGGATAGAGGATGCCAAGATCGAGGGGCTGGATGAAGGCCAGACTGCGGCGGTGCGCGAGCTTGAGCGGTCTTATGTGAACGCCACTTGCCTGCCGTCTGAGTTCGTTGAGCGCCAGACATTGACCACCATGCGCTGCGAACAATTGTGGCGCACCGCCCGCAGCGCGGGCGATTGGGCAGGTTTTGCCCCGGCGCTTGAAGAGGTTGTGGCGCTTGTGCGCACCGGCGCCGAAATGCGCGCCGAAGTGCTGAAATTAGCGCCATATGACGCGCTGATGGACCAATATGACCCGGGCAACCGCGCCGCTGATATTGATCCTGTGTTTGCCGATCTCAAAGTGTTTCTGAAAGGCTTTGCCGAAGTGGCATTGGAAGTTCAGGTTGAGCGTAAGGCCAAGGCGCCTGCGGCCAATCTCTCCGGCGCCTATACGGTTGAAGCCCAGAGGGCGCTTGGCCTGGCATTGATGCAAGCGGTCGGGTTTGACACGAACCATGGCTCGCTGTCGGTTTCGCATCACCCGTTCTGCGGCGGGGTGCCTTCCGATGTGCGGCTGACGACGCGCTACCGCACTGATGAATTCTTGTCGGCGCTGATGGGCACCCTGCACGAGACCGGTCACGGACTTTACGAGCAGAACCTGCCTAAGGACACGGCGCACTGGCCCTCGGCCAGGGCGCGAGGCATGTCCATGCACGAAAGCCAGAGCCTGTTTGTCGAAAAGCAGATCGGCCGCAACCCGGCATTCTGGGAATTTGCGTTGCCGCATGTCGAAAAGCATCTGGGAGAAAGGCTTTCACTCGATGCGCTTTTGCCGCATCTGCACCATGTCGGGCGAGGCCTTATCCGCGTTGATGCCGACGAGGTGACTTATCCGCTGCATGTCATCCTGCGCTACGAGCTGGAGCAGGACATATTGGCTGGCCGCCTCGAAGTGCGCGATATTCCCGAAGCGTGGGATGCCAAGATGCAAGAGTATCTTGGTCTTGCAACGCTCGACAATCCGAAGGACGGCCCGATGCAGGATGTGCATTGGCCGGGCGGCGCGTTTGGCTATTTCCCGTCCTATACGCTCGGGGCGATGATGGCGGCGCAGCAGTTTGCGGCGATTGTGAAGGTCAACCCAAATGTGAACGCAGAGATGGCCAAGGGTGACTTCGCAAGTGTCAACGCCTGGCGGCGCGACAATATCTGGTCGGCAGCCTCGATCCATTCAACGCCCGAAATCATGGCTGCCGCAACTGGCGAGCCGCTGAATGCGGTTCACTTCATTGACCACCTGAAGGCGCGTTACGGTGCGTAAGCCGGCCGATTGACAGCTGTCAACGCTCGTCTGCCGTCCCTTGTTGGAAGAAAACCTTCAAGAGAATGGGGCGGTCAAAATCTGGCCGTCCGCTTCATAGCGCACGCCGGTTTCATCATAGCTCATCTGGAATTGCCAACCGGAAAGCCGTGCCCTGTCGCTCCAAATGACATCCAAAGCGGCCTCAAGGTTTTCATCGCGCGCATTCTGGCAGCGGTAAAAGCCGCAGGAGCCGATGGTTTCACACTGAAAGTGTTTTTCCGCGACCTTTCGAAAAACGCACATCGCGCCCCATCCGCCGGAACCGGTCACCGGCAGCAGCATTGCCCCGTTGTCTGACAATCGATCAAGCCAGTCCTTGACGGGATGTGTGACGCCAGCAAATGCGACGATAAAATCAAATGGTCCGTCTGATGCCTTCAAACCGGTCGTCGCATCTCCAATTCTGAAATCCAGATTGCTGATCTTGCTCACTGCATCGGACCCGATCCTGGCGACAGACGCATCAATTTCAAATGCGATAACACGCCCGGATGCACCTGCCAAATGGGCGAGTATCGCAGAGTAATAGCCCGACCCGCCGCCCACTTGAAGCACTTGGGCGCCGTGCGGAATGTCAAGAGCAGCGAAGTTTCTGGCCCACAGGCTCGGCTCGCCGATATTGATCCCCGCTTGCCTATCGAGCGATATCAATACGCAGTGATAGAGGTGCGCAGGGTCTGAATTGCTGGTTTTCTCAAAAGACCCGTCTCGAAGAGCTGACATGATTGACCAGGGCCCCGGTCCGGCGAACAGCTCGCGGGGGATGGACTTAAACGCCTCAATGACGCGATCTGCCTCTTTCGAACCGTGCAAGCCGGCCAGCGCCCTAATCTCTTCGCCAAAGTGCTGCTTGACCGCCGCGGTAACTGAATGTCGAGCAGGGTTCGTTACTTCGAGCATGGCGACACTCCCAAATTGCTTGCAATTGAACAGCGGACTTCCGGCGGAGAACCAATCCCATTTACTTTTGCTTCGAAGGTAGTCCGCGACACCCATTCGGCCATGCCGGTCTCAATTTTCTGCTGAGGGGAAATGTCTCGAAACGTCATTGGTTCCCATTGCTGAAAGCCGAATGTTGCATGGAGAAAAAGGCAAATTGAAGGGGATTCAAAGTTCCCAAAAAGCGCCAGGCTGCTCCAATGTTATGCGGGTCTTCGAGGTAGGCATCAAGATTGACAGCCGCAGCCTGAAGACTAGCGTTGTGGCAATGGAGGATCAGCCATGGATTGCGATGTCATTATCGTTGGCGCGGGCCTTTCCGGATTGGCCGCGGCGGCAGAAGCGGCAGACCGGGGCAGGCGCGTCATCATCCTTGATCAGGAAGGCGAACAGAACCTTGGCGGGCAGGCCTTCTGGTCGCTCGGCGGGCTGTTCATGGTTGATACGCCCGAACAGCGGCGGATGAAAATTCGCGACAGCCGGGCGCTCGCCCGGCAGGATTGGCTGGGTTCGGCGCAGTTTGACCGGCCGGAAGATCACTTCCCACGCCTCTGGGCGGACGCTTATCTCGACTTTGCATCGGGTCCGATGCGCGGCTGGCTGCATGGCATGGGCATGCGCTGGTTTCCTGTCGTAGGCTGGGCAGAGCGCGGCGGGGGCCTCGCCGATGGCCATGGCAATTCAGTGCCGCGCTTCCATGTGACATGGGGCACGGGTCCGGGCGTACTGCAGCCGTTCATTGCCCGCGTGCGCGAACATGCGAAGGCGGGGCGCATCACACTGAAATTCCGCCACCGGGTGTCTCATCTCGACAAAACCAATGGCGCAGTCACCGGCGTTTCCGGTGATCTGCTTGAGCCGGCAAATGGGCTGCGCGGCCAGCAGTCGCCGCGATCTGTCTCGGGCGCGTTTCAGCTTTCCTGCCAGGCAGTCATCGTCGCCTCGGGCGGCATTGGCGGCGATCATGAGAAAGTCCGCAAGGCATGGCCAGTCGCACGCCTTGGCCCGGCTCCGAAAACCATGGTTGCCGGCGTGCCGCACCATGTCGATGGCGCGATGATTGGCACGGCGCAACAGGCGGGCGGCGCGGTCATCAATAGCGACCGCATGTGGCATTATACCGAAGGGCTCAAGAACTGGGACGCTATCTGGCCGAACCATGGCATCCGAATTTTGCCCGGACCCTCTTCAATCTGGCTGGATGCCAATGGCAGGCGCATGGACGCGCCGTGCTTTCCCGGGTTTGATTCGCTGGCAACGCTCAAGCGCATTCTCTCCACCGGACATGACTGGTCTTGGTTCATCCTGACGCAAAAGATCATCGAAAAGGAATTTGCCCTTTCCGGATCCGAGCAAAACCCGGACATCACGGGCAAGGATTGGAAACTGCTCTTGAAAAGCCGCCTTTTCGGAAAGGGCGCGCCTGCGCCGGTCGAGGCTTTCAAGAAGCATGGCGCGGATTTCATTGTCCGCAATGATCTCGAAAGTCTGGTCGCAGACATGAACAGGCTTGCCGGAAATGATTTGCTCGACCTGCAATCCATCCGTTCACAAATCGAGGCGCGCGACCTTGAGATCGACAATCCCTTTTCCAAGGATGCGCAGATCACAGCCATCCGCGGCGCGCGCAATTACCTTGGCGACAAGCTCATCCGCACAGCCAAGCCGCACAAAATCCTCGATCCGCAAAATGGCCCGCTGATTGCCGTGCGACTCAACATCCTCACCCGCAAAACGCTCGGCGGCTTGCACACTGATCTTGACGCACGCGCGCTGAATGGCGAGGGCGATGCTATTGCCGGCCTCTATGCCGTTGGCGAAGCGGCAGGTTTTGGCGGCGGCGGGTATCATGGCTACAATGCTCTTGAAGGGACATTCCTGGGCGGGTGCATATTTTCCGGGATGCGGGCGGGCAGGGCTGCCTAGCCGATGAGCCACCAAGGCTCGGCTTCGTCTTGCATCAAGGCAGACAAGTGCTCCAGTCCGGCCCGCAGACCCGCACTGATCATTCCGCCGCAGTCTCCATCGCCGACACGCCTGCGTCAAACTGCAGCTTGGCAAGGCGGGCATAGACGCCGCCTTTTTTGACAAGCGCGCGGTGCGTGCCTTCTTCGACGATCCGGCCCTTGTCCATAACCAAAATGCGGTCGGCCTTGAGTACGGTTGCCAGACGATGGGCGATGATCAATGTCGTGCGGCCTTGCATCAGATGCTCAAGCGCAGACTGGACCGCCGTTTCGCTTTCCGCGTCCAGCGCCGACGTTGCTTCATCGAGCAGCAGGATTGGCGCGTCCTTCAATATCGCGCGGGCGATGGCGATGCGCTGGCGTTGGCCGCCAGACAGCGTCACACCGCGCTCGCCAAGTCCGGTCTGGTAGCCTTCAGGCAATCGCTCAATAAATTCAGCGGCATGGGCGGCTTCTGCGGCTTGATGGATGGACTTGGCTGGCGATCCTGGCCTGCCGAAACCGATATTGTCTTCGGCGGACGCTGCAAAGATTGTGACATCCTGCGGCACGATCGCCATGCGCGCGCGCACTTCTTTCGGATCTGCGGATCGCACATCAACGCCGTCCACGATGATCTGTCCCGATTGCGGATCGTAAAAGCGCAGCAGCAGCGAAAACACGGTGCTCTTGCCTGCGCCCGAGGGACCGACAAGGGCGACGGTTTCGCCCGGCTTGACGGTGAACGACAGACCGCGCGCTACGGACACATCCTTGCGGCCCGGATAGGCGAAGCTGACGTCTTCGAAGCGGATTTCGCCCCTGGCTGGCAAGGGCAAGGCGACCGGATTTGCCGGGACCTGAACATCCGGCTGTTCTTCAAGCAATTCCACCAGCCGCTCGGTTGCGCCGGAGGCCTGGCTGAGTTCGCCCCAAACCTCGGACAGCGCGCCAAGCGAGCCGGCGGCAAAGACCGAATAGAGCAGGAACTGGCCAAGCGTGCCCGCCGTCATCGTACCGGCCATGACGCTTTGCGCGCCAAACCACAGCACTGCCACGACACTGCCGAAGATTGTGAAAATGGCAAAAAACGTCAGGAAAGCCCGGGCTTTGGTCGAGGCTCTTGCAGCATCGAAGGCGAAGTCGACGGCCTTGGTGAACCGTTTCGTCACCAGGCCTTCATTGGTGAAAGCCTGCAACGTGCGCACCGCGCCGATGGATTCGGACGCATAGGCCGAAGCGTCGGCCAGCATGTCCTGCGCGGCGCGCGAGCGCTTGCGCACATTGCGGCCGAAGGCGACAATTGGCAGAACCACAAGCGGAATGGCGCCGATCACAAGCCCTGCCAGTTTGGGACTGGTCACGACCATCATCGCCAAAGCGCCAAGGCCGAGGATGGTGTTGCGCAGCGCCAGGGAGGCTGAAGCGCCGACAGCGGATTTGATCTGGGTGGTATCAGCAGTCAGCCGCGAGACGATTTCGCCCGACTGGGAGCGATCAAAGAAGGCGGGAGAGAGCGTCGTCACATGGGCAAAGACATCGCGTCGAATGTCAGCAACGATCCGTTCGCCCAGCGTGATGACGAAATAGTAGCGTGCTGCAGAAGCGAGCGCGAGAATGCCTGCGATAAGCAGTAGCATGGCGAAGTAGTTGTTTATGAACTGGGTATCGGAGGCCGAGAACCCGTTGTCGATCATCCGGCGCACGGCTGTCGGCAGTGCCAAGGTTGTTGCGGCTGCAAGGACCAGAAAGAAGATCGCTGCGGCGACTTGGGCCTTGTAGCGGAGCATGTACGGAAACAGCCGGGCGAGCGGTTTCAGTGATTTGCGGGTTTTTGCCGGCAATTCCATCGCTGTTGGCGCAATTTCAGACATCCAAACTCCGCGTCTTCCCGCCGGCCTGCAAATCACGCCGCCATGCACTTGTTATCAGATTGGCGCTGATGTATAGGCTCGCCGACCCTTTTTGAAGCCGTGCGCGGCATCAATTATTCAATTGACCCTTGTGACGATGATTGCCCTTGCCGGGCGCATCCGAGCGTTGACCAGACAGGAAGCGTGCCATGAAGGCGAACATTCATCCCGACTACCACACCATCAAGGTCGTCATGACTGATGGAACCGAATATTTCACCCGCTCCACCTGGGGCAAAGAGGGTGACACGATGAACCTCGACATCGACCCGAACACCCATCCGGCCTGGACCGGCGGCAACCAGCAACTGATGGACCGCGGCGGCCGCGTTTCCAAGTTCAAGAACCGGTTTGCCGGCCTCGGCGTTTGAGTTTTAGTCTTAGTTTGATTGCAAAACCCGGCCGCTGTGCCGGGTTTTTTATTGCCTGAACGTCAGTCCAATCCTTCGATCATTGCGTGCTGAATGAGCAGCACCGTCTTGGCATCGATGATCTCGCCGGATTTCACCATTGTCCAAGCCTCAACCAGGGGCATTTCGATGACCTCGATGTCTTCGCCCTCATGGGCGTTGCCGCCGCCGTCCGAGATGCGGTCTGACGGCGCGTAATGCGCGGTGAAGAAGGCGAGGCGCTCGGTCACCGAGCCGGGGCTCATGTAGATGTCGTAGAGATGCGTGACGCCGCCCAGCCGGTAGCCCAGCTCTTCCTGCGCTTCCTTGCGGATGCAGGTTTCCGGATCATCGCCCTCGAGCAGGCCGGCGCAGGCCTCGATCAGCAGGCCGTCATCGCCTTGCAGATGCACCGGCAAGCGGAACTGGCGCACCAGGAGCACTGTCTTGCGCGCCGGATCATAGGGCAGGATGACGGCGGCATGGCCGCGGTCGTAGGACTGGCGGATCTGCGGTTCCCATACACCGTCGCGGCGTTTGAGCTCGAATTCGTGGCGCGTCAGCGTTGCCCACTCGTCCGAGAGGATTGTGGATTGCAGATTGCGGATATCAGCCTTGGCCATATGCGATCAGGCGGCTGACAGGCGCGCCATCGTCTCGTCGTCAACCTCGAAGTTGGCGTAGACGCTTTGCACGTCATCGTCGTCCTCAAGGTTGCCGACCAATTTCATCAGCGACTGGGCGCGTTCCTCGTCGACCGGGACATTGGTCTGCGGCTTCCAGATGATCTTTGCTGATTCCGGTTCGCCGAGGGCTGCCTCCAGCGCCTTGGAGACTTCGTTGAGGTTTTCGAAGGCGCACAGGATGGTATGACCCTCATCATCGGACTGGACATCATCAGCGCCGGCATCGATTGCCGCCTCCATGACCTTGTCGGCCGATCCTGAAGACGCAGGATAATACACTTCGCCGACACGGTCCCACAGGAAGGACACGGAACCGGTTTCGCCCAATGCGCCGCCGGCCTTGGTGAAGGCGGCTCGGACATTGGAGGCTGTGCGGTTGCGGTTGTCGGTCAAAGCCTCGACGATGAGCGCGATGCCACCCGGGCCATAGCCCTCATAGCGCACTTCATCATAGTTTTCCGTATCGCCGCCGGCAGCCTTGTTGACAGCGCGCTGGATGTTGTCCTTGGGCATCGACACCGCCTTGGCCGCCTGAATGGCAAGGCGCAGGCGCGGATTCATGTCCGGGTCCGGCAGGCCCATCTTGGCAGCAACGGTGATTTCGCGGGCAAGTTTGGAAAACATCTTGGAGCGCACGGCGTCCTGGCGGCCCTTGCGGTGCATGATATTCTTGAATTGTGAATGGCCGGCCATGGCTGCTCCCGGACGTATTTTTCAGGACGGATGGGTTTGGATGCGCGCTCTTAGCCAAATTGGCGCAGAACGTCCAGCCATCGGCAGCCGCTTCAGTAACGGGTGATGGCGGACCGGCTGATGCTGAACCCGTGCGGGCCGCGCCGACATGTGATGCCGATGCGCTGTGCGGTGCAGGCAAAGCCGCCGGTCACCCAGGTTGAACCATATGCCAGCACATTGCGGCCCTTGCAGCAGTCGAGTTTGCCTTCAACCACGAGCTTCTTTGCCTTGCCTGACGGGCCAAGGCTGGCGGCGTTGAACTTGCCGGTGAGCCGGTAGCAATGCAGCTCAGGCTGCGTGCCGGTCCCTGTTTCAATGCCGCCTGCGCCATCGAACGGGATATAGGTGCAGCCGATATCCCGCGCAGGCGTGGTGAATTGGACAATGCCGGATGGCTGCGCAGGAAAGGACAGAGTCTCCGCCTTTGCAAAGGACAGGGATAACAGCATGAGTGAGAAAGCCATCGAAGCGCGCATGTCTTGTTGTTTCCCCGAAACATGCCCCCGTCAAGACTTGGCTGTTAGCGCAATTGTGATGCCGTAAACGGTTTACGTTGCCGGACAATGGCCTACACTTCGCCGATGCCCGATATGGAGGGATAATCACATGGCCCGTCTTTTGACTGCGTTCGCAGCTTTTGCCGCCCTTCTTGCCACGCCGCTTCCGGCATTTGCGCAGACTGCGCCGATGGTGAGCCAGTGCATGGCAGTCGCCAATGCAATGCCTGATGATTTGAATGCCGCGGTAATCAACGCAGCGTTCGCCACACCGGCACAGGCGGCGGCTCCGGAGGTGAAGATCACCTATGCGGGACACTCGACATTTGTCATCGAAACGCCCGGCGGCGTGCGCATCGCCACGGATTTCTCCGGCGCGCACGGCTATGATCCGACACCGCGCGTGGTGACGATGAACAAGGCGCATTCAACGCACTACACTCTTGCGCCTGACCCGAACATCGAGTTCGTGTTGACCGGCTGGGACCCGGACGGCACCGGGCCGATAGAGCACAGGCTCGTCGTCGACGATGTGTTTATCCGCAATGTGGCAACCGACATCCGCTCCGGCGGCATGATGGAGGCGAACGGCAATTCAATCTTCATCTTCGAGACGGCCGGCCTGTGCATCGGCCATCTTGGCCATTTGCACCATGAACTGACCGACGCACACTACGCTGCAATTGGCCGTCTGGATGTTGTGATGGTGCCGGTCGATGGCGGGCTGACGCTGAGCCACGCGGGCATGAGCGAAATCGTCAAGCGGCTGCAATCCTCGCTGGTGCTGCCGATGCACCGGCGTTTCACCAATATCGAAGAGTTCCTCGGTCGGGTTGGCCAGGGCTTTGCCATCCGCCGGTCTGACGAAGACAGTGTGACGGTATCGCTGACCACACTGCCGAAAGTGCCGACAATTCTGGTGCTGCGCGGCCTTTGAGTCCCAATCGGCCTATTGCAGGCGCGTGCTGACGGGCGCATGACAGAGCGCATATCATGGAATCCGGCATGCCCTCATCCCGCCCCGCCCTGCCTCGCGCCATCTGGGCCATTGGCTTTGTGTCGATGTTCATGGACATATCGTCAGAGATGATCCACGCGCTGCTGCCGGTGTACCTCACCACAGTGCTCGGCGCTTCAATGATGTCGGTCGGCCTGATCGAGGGCATTGCCGAAGCCACCGCCTCGATCACCAAACTCTTCTCCGGTGCGGTGTCCGACTGGTTCGGCAAGCGCAAACTGCTCGCGGTCATCGGATATGGCCTTGCCGCCTTCACAAAACCCGTCTTCCCGCTCGCCGGCTCTATCGGCTGGATAACGGCAGCGCGTTTCATCGACCGGATCGGCAAGGGCATCCGCGGCGCGCCGCGCGATGCGCTGGTCGCCGACATTGCGCCCAAGGCATTGCGGGGCGCGGCATTCGGCCTTCGCCAGTCACTGGACACGGTCGGCGCGTTTCTCGGACCGGTCATCGCCATTGCCCTGATGTGGTGGTCGGCCAATGATTTCAAGTTCGTCTTTTGGATTGCGGTGATACCGGCCTTTGTCGCCGTTGCAGTTCTGGTCCTTGGCGTCAAAGAGCCGGCCGATGTTCCCCGCGCCAAAGGGCAGGTCTGGCCATTGTCCGGCCAAGCGATGAAAGCGATGGGCGCCAGTTTCTGGCTGATCATGGCTATCGCCACACTCTTCACGCTGGCGCGGTTTTCGGAAGCTTTCCTTATCCTCAAGGCCCAGCAGTCCGGTCTGTCGTTGATGCTGATACCGATGGTGCTGGTGGTGATGAACGTCACATACGCACTCGCCTCCTATCCGGCGGGCGTGCTGTCGGACCGGTTCGGCCGGGCGGCGCTGCTGGGTGTTGGCATGATGGTCTTGATCGGCGCCGACATCGTGCTGGCCAGGGCAACGACACTGGCTGGCGTGGCAGGCGGTATCATTCTTTGGGGCCTGCACATGGGCCTCACCCAAGGCACACTGTCCACACTTGTGGCCGATCACGCCCCGAAGGCCCTTCGCGGCACGGCCTTCGGTTTCTACAATCTGGTCACCGGGCTCGCGCTGTTGGCCGCAAGTCTACTGGCCGGCTATCTCTGGGACATCCAGGGCGCAGCGTTGACCTTTTATGCAGGAGCCGGGTTTGCGGCTTTTGCTTTGGCACTGCTTGCCCTCACCAACGCCTTCATTCTAGCTCCTGATGAAGACATGCCGGGCGGCTGATTATCGCTTCAGCGCCGCCCGCTTTCTGGCTGACCGCTTGCGCGAAACCATGTTGAGCAATTCGACAAAGGCCGAGAACGCCATTGCCGCGTAGACATAGCCCTTTTCGACATGGAAGCCAAAACCTTCGGCAATCAGCGTTGTGCCGATCATCAACAGGAAGCCAAGCGCCAGCATGACGATGGTCGGGTTGGCTTCGATGAATTTGGACAAGGGTTCGGCGGCGAGCATCATGGTGGCGACGGCGACCAGAACGGCGATGACCATGATGCCGATCTCGTCGGTCATGCCGACGGCAGTGATGATCGAGTCGATCGAGAAGACCAGATCCAGCAGCAGGATTTGAAAGATCGCTGTGCCCATCGACATGGCCACCGTCTCGGTGACGAAATCGCCTTCGGGGTGCGACGGGTCAGTGGCGTGATGGATTTCCTTGGTCGCTTTCCAGACCAGAAACAGTCCGCCCGCAATCAGGATGATATCGCGCCATGAGAAGGCATGGCCCATGACGGTGATGACCGGCTCGGTCAACGTGACGATGATGGCGACGGTGGACAGGAGGCCGAGGCGCAGGAGAAGCGCAGCGGAAATGCCGATGCGGCGCGCGCGCTTCTGCTGTTCCTTTGGCAGTTTGTTTGTCAGGATCGAGATGAAGATCAAGTTGTCGATGCCCAGCACGACTTCCATAACAATGAGCGTAAAGAGCGCAACATAGGCAGTCGGATCGGCCAGGAAAGCGAACATGTTGATGAATATCCCCTCGTTGACGTATCGGCGGATATGGGTGTGCGAGGATGGGATTCAACCCGCTGATCAATTTAACGCCAGAAACCCGGCACGGTTTCTTCCAGCCGAGGCCCGAGCCTGAGCGGCGCGATTTTTTCGCAAAGGCCAGTACGGTCAGAAATTTCCAGTCCGACGCCGCAAATGGTGGCTTCGCCTTGCGCGGCTTCAAACCGGCCCTTGGGTACTTTCGACAGGAAGCGGTTGAGCGGCTCTTCCTTGTCCATGCCGAGCGAGGAATCATAATCGCCGCACATGCCTGAATCGGTCATGTAGCCGGTGCCGTTGGTCAGGATTTGATGATCTGCTGTCGGCTGGTGAGTGTGTGTTCCGACAACCAAGGAGGCGCGACCGTCGACAAAGTGGCCGAAGCACATTTTCTCGGACGTGGCTTCGGCATGGAAGTCGAAGATGATGGCGTCGGCCTGTTCGCCGAGCGGACAGGCTTCAAGAATCGTCCTGACGCAGGCGAACGGGTCATCCAGCTCCGGGTGCATGAAGACGCGGCCCATGATGTTGGCGACCAGGACGCGGGCACCGTTCTTGGCCAAATAAAGGCCGGAGCCCCGCCCGGCAGTTCCCGCCGGATAG
>JBAVTG010000279.1:0-2943 GCA_049696015.1 Rhizobiaceae bacterium
GCCCCGCCATTCTTCAACCCATGCGGCTGCCGAAACCCCGCTCGACGCTACCCATCTCGGCCAGCGTCTCAACGCCATCCTGCGCGCCCTCGACAACATCCCCCGTCAGGCCCGCCGCCTCGCCCGCTGGCGGGTCAAGCGCGATGCAGCGATGAATGCTGCAAAACCAACCCGCCTGTCCCCCATGCGCCCCGGCCTGCCGCCCGGCTGGCGGCAGCGCCAGCTGCACGAAATCGACGATGTGCTGAAAGAATGCCACGGACTGGCGAATTATCGGCTGAATAGTCCAAATTCTTCCTGAGGGCTCAAAGGGTCCAAAAAACCCGTCAGGGTGAGTCACATGCGGGTGGTGGGCGAGCACCGGAGCGGAGCATACATCAAGTATGTGAGCACCGGAGCGCAGACCAGCGCCCGCAGGTGGCCGCCCTCACGGGTTTTAAGCCGCGCAGACGCGGTTGCGGCCTTGACGTTTGGCCTGATACAGCATCCGGTCGGCGCGCCGGTAGAAGCCGTCGGCGTCCTCCTGCCCGTCCCAGACGGCAAGGCCGACAGAGGTTGTGACCTTCAGGCGCACATTGCCGGAGGTGATGACCAGATCCGACACGGCCTTGCGGATGCGCTCGGCAAATTTGGCCAGCTGCTCGACGTCCATGTTGGGCGCGACGACGGCGAACTCCTCGCCGCCAAGGCGGGCGGCAATGTCATGGTAGCGGGTGAAATTCTTCAGGCACGCCGACACTTCGCGCAGCACCTGGTCGCCCACATCATGGCCATGCGTGTCATTGACCAGTTTGAAATGGTCAAGATCGAGCACGATCAGCCCGATCGGCTTGTTGATGCGGCGGAATTCCGCCAGATATTCCTTCAGCGCATCGTCGAAATAGCGCCGGTTCTGCATGCCGGTCAGACCGTCAGTCAGCGCCGCCTGCTCCAATGTTTCCGAGCGGGCAGACAGGGTTTCCGTCATCTTGCGCAATTCGCCGCCTTCCTGCGCCTGGGTGCGGATCAGGGGGAAAATGAAGAACGCGCCGAAGATGATGCCGGTGAACAACAGCGCCCCGGCCGCATATAACGTGGTGCGCACAGCGGCGTGGGTCAGGCTGAAATTGGCGGCCGAAGTGATGTCCAGCGTCTGCAAGGCCATGTAAAACGCGCCGCATGCTGCCATGAGAAGCAACATGAAGACAAAAAATGCAATTTCGGCCTTGTGAAAGCGCATGTAAACTCCCTGCATCGTCTGACCATGCCGCAACCGGCTTTCGCGACCGTTAATCGCTGCGCGGATTTCACCGCATTACGTGTGGGGAAGCTTCGAAAGTCTCGGCTTCATCAAGTCATGGTTAACGCAAGGGAAAGAACACGCCGGTTGTATCGTTACAGCCGTTCCCACTCCGGCCCGCACTGGTTGCCAAACCAGGTGAATTGCCGCTTGGCATATTGCCGCGTGGCGTTTCCCGCCAGCTCCAAGGCCTTTTCAATGGTGATTTCACCGCGCAGATGCGCCGCAAATTCGGGCACCCCGATCGCCTTCATCGCCGGCAGCGACGGCTTCAGATTGAGCGCCGCAAGCGCCCGGACTTCATCCAGCGCTCCGCGTTCCACCATTGTTGAGAGCCGCGCGGCAATGCGCTCGCCCAGCACCGCCCTGTCCGGCAACAGCAAAATGCGCTGCGTCCGCGCCGGGTCAACGAGCGGCGCCAGCTTGACGCCTTGCCAGTGGCTGATCGGCTTGCCGCTCGCCTCGTGGATTTCCAGCGCCCGGATGATCCGCTGCCCGTCCTGCGGCTTGATCCGCACTGCTGCTTCAGGATCAATCGCCGCCAGCAGCGGATGCAACGCCTGCGGCCCCTCCAGCGAAAGCCGCTCGCGCCATTTGCGCCGGACTGTCTCCGGCACTTGCGGCATTTCCGATACGCCGCCCGTCAGCGCGCGGAAATACAGCCCCGTGCCGCCGACAAACACGGGCGTGCGCCCCTGCAAATCCGCGCGCGCGAAAAGCGCCTTCACGTCGCTCAGCCAGTGCCCGGTCGAATAATCCGTCCCAGGCGCAACTTGGCCGTAGAGATGATGCTCCGCCTGAGCCAGTTCCGGCGCGTCAGGCCGCGCGGTCAGCACATGCAAGACATCATAGACCTGCATTGAGTCCGCATTGACGATGAAGCCGCCGCACATCAGCGCTTTCTCGATCGCCAGCGCGGACTTGCCGCTTGCTGTCGGCCCCGCTATCAGGATCGCGCTCGTTTGTGCCGCCATTGTCCGGACTCACCTCATGCTCGTTGCCACTCTCATAGCCAATCCGGCCAATCCTGTCCTCACGCCTTCGCATGTCGAAATGGCAGCGCAGGCTGTTGGCTCCCGTTCGCTTTATTGGCTGGCCGATGGCATCGCCGCCGATATCATGCTTCCCTCCGATACGAACGCCGCATCCGGCTTGGAAGTTCTGCGCGCCGCAATGGAGGCGATGCCGGTCGACATCGTCGTGCAATTGCAGGCGGCTCGCCGCAAGAAACTGCTGATCGCCGATATGGATTCCACCATGATCGATCAGGAATGCATTGACGAACTCGCCGATGTCGTTGGCCTCAAAGCCCATGTCGCCGCCATCACCGCGCGTGCCATGAATGGCGATATCCCGTTCGAAGATGCCTTGCGCGAACGCGTCGCGCTGCTCAAGGGCATGCGCGAAGCCGTCGTCGCAGATGTGATCCGTGATCGCATCACGCTCGCGCCCGGCGGCCGGCAACTTGTCGCCACCATGCGCAATCAAGGCGGCCATGCCGCGCTCGTCTCCGGCGGCTTCACCTGTTTCACCGCGCCGGTCGCCGCCATGCTCGGCTTTGATGAAAGCCAGGCAAACATCCTTGAGGCCAAGGCCGGGCAATTCACCGGCGCTGTGCGCGAGCCGATCCTCGGCCGTCAGGCCAAGGCCGATGCCTTGCAATC
>JBAVTG010000280.1:0-1866 GCA_049696015.1 Rhizobiaceae bacterium
GGCATGGCGCGCCTCGAAGGCGATCAGCGCCGGGGTTTTCAATTGATCGGGCAGGGTGGCCGGGACATAGCGGATTTTGGTTCCTGCCGCTTCCTCGTGCCAGCGGGTCAGCAGCGTCTGCTCCGGCTCGTCCGCGCCTTCGCCGATTTCCAGCGCGGCGCGCAGCTCGCCGGTCTGGCCTTCTCGAGCGGTCAATCCGAGCAGCCAGTCGATGGTGACTCCGTTCATCGCCGCAATGGACGCCAGCGTTTCGGAGCGGGGCAGGCGCGTGGACGCGCCAGAAAGGAGCTGCGACAGGGCAGAGCGGTCAAGGCCCGCCCGGGCGGCGAAGGCTGACTGATTGAGGCCGGAGCGTTCGACCAAGGAGGCCAGCCGCTTGCGGAATTCGTCGGCGAGGTCGCGCTTGTCCATAAATCCGCCTTTGGTGATGATATACAACACAAGTCTTGTTTGCAGAGCAAATACCGCATTTTGTGCGCATTGTCACATTGCGTCTCCCGCCACTTCCTGACATTCCGGTAAGGGGTTGGAATCACGGGGTGATTTGCATGGGGCTGCGGGGCGGCGCGCACGGGTTTGCGCGCGACATATCCTTACGGGAGCGGGTAAGCCGGGTTGAATGGCCGACGATTGCGCTGGTCGCCTTGGTCTATGCTGGCTGGTTTGGCGTCGGGATCTGGCTTTGGCCGGTTGCGCCCGTGTCGGCATTGCTGTTGGCCGGTGTTTTGGTCGCGCTGCATTCTTCGCTGGTGCATGAATGCCTGCATGGCCATCCCACGCGCAACTCTGCTTTCAACGAAGCGTTGATGTTTTTGCCGCTTGGCTTGGTCTGGCCTTATCGGCGCTTCAAAAAGCTGCACATGCAACACCATGCCGATGAGCGGCTGACGGACCCGTTTGATGATCCGGAGAGTTACTACAAGGCGACATGGGCACACGAGGCTTTGCCGGGCTGGTTCAAGGCAGTGCTGAAAATCAACAACACGCTGGCGGGGCGAATGCTGCTCAATCCGCTGCTGGGTTCGTTCGGCCTGATTGCGATGGATGTGAAGGCGGCGCTTGGCGGCGACCGGCATGTGATTCATGCCTGGGCGCGGCATTTGGCCGGTGCTGCAGTGGTTGTGACGATTGTGCATTTCATTTTCACGATGCCCGTTTGGCTCTATCTTCTTTTTCCGTGCTGGATCGGAAAGTCGATCATCTCCATCCGCACCTATGCCGAGCACCAGTGGCATGAGAGCCCCGAGGGGCGGACGATCATTGTGGAGCGCTCGCCGCTGGCGTTTCTGTTCCTCAACAACAATCTGCATCTGGTGCATCACAAACTGCCGGCCGCGCCGTGGTACCGGTTGCCAGAGTTGTTTTCCGAGCGGCGCGACGAGTGGATTGCACTCAACAACGGCTATTGTTTCCCGAACTATCTTGCGCTGGCGAAGGCGCATTTATTCAAGGCCAAGGAACCGGTGGCGCATCCGGCGCTGCGGCGAGAAAAATGATTCCGGTCCGGCAGATCGTTGATGCGCTGGCGGGGCAGACGTCTCCTGAAGGCCCGCTGATCGCCGCACTGCCGATGTATGACTGGCCGGAGCGGCGGGCGGAGGTTGATGCCGAGTGGGCGGAACTGCGCGACGCGTTGCGGGCGGCGGGGATTGCCGCGCCGGAGATATTGGCGCGTTGCAACGCTGATTTGCCAGCGGTGCCGGGTGGGATACGTGATGCATCGGGCAAGGTGATCGCGAAAGACCCGGCAACGCTTCCGCCGGACGAGTTTGATTTCGAAGCGCTGTGGCAGCACCCGAACCTGTTGTTTTCGCAGACCTGCTGGGGGCCGCTGGAGCTTTGGCTAGGCGATGCGGTGCGGGTGGT
>JBAVTG010000281.1:0-2422 GCA_049696015.1 Rhizobiaceae bacterium
GTGTCTTTGCATAGGTTTCCAAAACACGGTTCATCTGCGTCTGGTAGCCTTTGCCGAGCGCCTTGTAGGCATCAAGAACCGAGGATTTGACCCGCAACGTCACCTGCTGCGTCTTGTCGGGGTACACGAGAACGGCCTTGCTCCAGAACGCTTCATCCAGTTCCGGAATGTCGTCATAATTGATCGTCTCATCCGGCAAAGTGGCAAGTTCAGCGATGCTCAACGGCTTTTTCGATGGTTTGTTCATAACATTGCCTTTTACGCCGCCCTTGGAACAATCGCTTTCAGTTCGCCGCCAATCGCCCGCTTGCGCTCCATCAGATCATGATCGGCCTGAAGACCGAGAAAAAACCCTTCGCTCAATCCGAAATAACGCGTCAGGCGTAAATCGGTGTCGGCCGTCACCGAGCGCTTGCCGAGGACAATTTCATTGATCCGGCGCGGCGGAACTTTGACGGCGTTGGCGAGGCCGTTCTGGCTGAGTTCCATGGGTTTGAGGAAATCCTCCAAAAGGATTTCGCCGGGATGGGGATTGGGAAGCAAATGAGGTTTTGGCGAGGTGTTCACCTGCTAATCTTCCGTTCGGTTGTAATACAAATCAGAGTTGGTATGGGGCGTGAATTCGCGGTGATACTTCAAAATGTCAACAGAGAGGTCAGAATAGCGGCGCATTCTCCCGTCCAACATCTGGTTTTCATCAAAAGACTCAGAATCAATATCCCATCCTTGATGCCAGAGCCCATTCGAGGATATCCGCTTAACGTAGATTTTGATCGACGGCATGGCCTCAATTTTAAGAAGGATGCGCTGAACAAACACACCGGAGACAATCAGGCCAGTTTTCTGGGCAGCTACTTCGGAAGAGAGGCGCTCATAGTCAATTCTATCTACGTAGTTCAGCTTTTTTGGCCCAATTAGAATGGAATCCAAATCTAAATACGGCATATCGCAATGGCGAGATATCTTTAGCGCCAAAGTCGTCTTCCCAGCACCATCAAACCCGTCAATTGCGACCAATCCTGATGGCGGCTGCTTTGTCAAATGGTCCAAAAAATCTTGTTCGCGATGAAATTCCGCATCCTAATCTTAGCGCACTCGTCAATCGCCTGGCAACAGCCGACAATTTACCCGCCCGACTTCGTCTCGACATAGCTGCGCAAAACCGCGTTCATTCGTGTTAGATGGCCTTTGCCTTGGGCCTTGAAAAAATCCAGCACCTTTGCGTCAACACGCAAATGCACGGACTTCTTGGTGTCGGGCAGCACGATCTTTGCCGACGCCCAAAAATCCGCACCAAGCGATTCACCATCTGGCGCGTCTGCCCGGCTTTTGTCTTCAAGCTTCATAATCTCGTCCAGCGAATACCTGCTGATAGAATTTTTGCTCATCTGCGCCTGCCTTCCATGCCGAAATAATTCGCCGGTTTGTCCCGCGCCACGTCGAAACCACGACGACGAAATCGGTTTCCCAGTATCCGATGGCGATCAATCGCTTTTCGCCGTAGTCTTCGCGGGCATCGACCCTTTCCAGAACAGGGTTTTGGAAAATGCGGGCTGCTCTGACAAAGTCGATGCCATGCTTGGCCAAATTTGCGGCCCGTTTATTTTCATCCCATTCAAACAAGAATTGCCCTCAAATAATACATGTTTGTGTACACAAATCAACTTGAAAAGAGTTTTATCCCCGCAACCCAAACCCGCCCATCAGCCTTCGCAGCGAAAACTCCGGCTCACCCGAAGTGAACACCGCCACGTCATCCTCCAGCACAGGCTCCGTGCCATGCGGGATCGGCGCGATCTGTTCCAGCACCGTCAGTGCGCGCCTTGCGATGGCTTCGGCGGGGTCGATCCAGTCGACCGGCCAGGGCGCGGTTTTGCGCATGCGGTTGACGAGGAACGGATAATGGGTGCAGGCCAGCACGACGATGTCGGTGCGCCTGCCGTCCTGTTCGATGAAACACGGCGCGATTTCACGGGCGACGGCTTCCTCATCGACAAAGCCTTCGCGCATGTAGGTTTCGGCCAGAGCCGCCAGATTTTCCGAGCCGACCAGGCGGACGTGGCATTGCGCGGCGTATTTGCCGATAAGATCACGCGTGTATTGGCGCTTGACCGTGCCAGGCGTGGCAAGGACCGAAACGAGGCCGGAGCGGGTGCGTTCGGCGGCGGGCTTGACGGCGGGGACTGTGCCGACAAACGGCACCTTGGGGAACGCGGCGCGCAACTCATCCATGACGATTGTGGACGCCGTGTTGCAGGCGATCAGGCAGAGCACCGGATCATGCGCGGCGATGAGGCGGTCGAACAGCGAAACGATACGCTCTTTCAGCGCCGCCTCGTCCCAGCGGCCATAGGGAAAGCCGGCATCATCGGCAACGTAGATGAAGCGCCGGTCCGGCATCAGAATGCGGGCTTCGCGCAAG